>JANMDS010000188.1:0-3027 GCA_031376405.1 Betaproteobacteria bacterium | reverse complement strand
AGCGCAATTGCCTCCTGAACCCAAAAAACCTGCGGCGCAAAATGCAGGTAAATCCGGCAATATCTCCCCAAAAACTGCGCAAATTCAGAAGCGAACCCGCGTGATCGCCATCGACCCTGGTCATGGTGGAGAAGACCCCGGCGCAATCGGCCCCACGGGGCTTAAAGAAAAAGATGTCACCCTTGCTATCGCGTTAAAACTTAAATCGTTGATTGATGCCCAGCAAGGATTTCGGGCATTTTTAACGCGGGACGACGATTATTTTGTGCCCCTTAATGAGCGCGTCGAAAAAGCTCGTAAAGTGCGCGCGGAACTGTTGGTGTCCATTCACGCCGACGCGTTTACCCGCCCCGAAGCCAATGGCGCATCGGTGTTCGCGCTTTCGGAGCGGGGGGCATCAAGCGCAGCAGCTCGGTATTTGGCAGAGAAAGAAAACTTAGCCGATCGCGTGGGCGGGATGAGCAAAGTGGCAACACTTGATGCAGACGTGCTCAATATCAAACGTGAAATTTCCGAGTTCACTAAAGGCAAAAGCGAAACGCTCGCCAAACAAGTATTGCGCCACATGGCAAAAGTAAACCGCATGCACAAGCGCGATGTTGAGTTCGCAGGTTTCGCTGTGCTGCGCTCGCCGGATGTGCCTTCAATACTGGTGGAAACTGCCTTTATCTCAAACCCCGAGGAAGAAGAAAAGTTAAGCACCGAGCAGTATCAAACCAACGTAGCGCTCGCGCTTGCGCAGGGCTTGCAGGGCTTTCTTGCTAAATCTGTAGGCTAGAAAAACACTATTTTTTTGGGAGATAACGTTTAAAAATGACTCAATTAACGCCGCAGGTATATGAGATAGACGGAATGATCCCCGTGATTGCGCCGGGAGCCTACGTGCACCCAAGTGCTGTGTTGATTGGCGATGTCATCATCGGCGAAGGCGCGTACATTGGCCCGTGTGCGTGCTTGCGGGGCGATTTCGGGCGGATCATCGTGGAGGCCAATGCCAACGTGCAAGATACCTGCGTACTGCACGGCTTCCCTGAGAGCGACACCATCGTCGCCGAATACGGTCATATCGGCAACGGAGCAGTGTTGCATGGCTGCAAAGTAGGCCGCAACGCACTCGTAGGCATGAATGCGGTCGTGATGGATTTTGCTGAAATCGGCGAAGAAGCCATCGTCGCGGCGAGCGCATTTGTTAAAGCAAAATTTGTAGTGCCCGCACGCACGCTCGCCATGGGTTCGCCTGCGAAAATTGTGCGTGAATTAAGTGCCCAAGAAATCGCCTGGAAGCTAGAAGGCACGCGCACCTACATTGAGCTGGCCAAGCGCTCGCTTAATACGATGCGATTAACGACGGCATTGCGTGCACCAGAAGCTGATCGTAGACGCATTGCCTTTACGGATGCGGTGCGGCCGTTATCAGCGGTAAAAAGCGAAACCAAAGCGGGTTAAAAAATTTCGCTAGAATGGTAATAGGGATTAAAAATATAAGCAATACCCGCGGCGCAAAACAGCTGCTTTTCGGGAAAGATCGGGTGAGAAATGAAGCACTTTTTACGTAGCGCCGTAGCCGTGTTAGTAAGCAGCGCGGCCGCATTTGCGCAGGCCACGCCACTTGAAATATTGGTACCGGCGTATTTCTATCCTTCGTTTTCCGGCAGCTTTTGGGATCAGCTTACCGCCCAAGCCGCAGCGGGTACGCCGATCACCGCGATCATGAATCCTGGCAGCGGCCCTGGTGCTGCGGTGAACTCCGACTACACCTCAGCTATTACCGCTTTTCGTGCAGCGGGTGGCAAAGTATTGGGCTATGTGCCCACAGGTTACGCAGGCGCAAGCGTGAGTGCGGGGGCTTCGTGCCAACCAGCAGTTGGCCTGACTTATACGGTGTCCGATATTACAAACTGCGCACAACTGTATAAAAACTTCTACGCGGTCGATGGCATTTTTTTAGATGAGCTCACCAACACCACAGGTCTGGTTGAGCTCAATTTTTATCGCCAGATTTATCAAAACTTAAAAGGCGCAGGCGGCATCGATAGCACGTGGCGCATCGTGGGTAACCCTGGCACCTCCGTTCCGCCTGCTTACTTTGCTGCGGGGCAACGCACGGCCGATACGATTGTGAGCTTTGAGAACACCGGCGCAAACTACGTGAACTATGCGCCTGCCCCCGGTGCGGCCACGGGCGGTCCTTCGCAATTCGCCCATTTGGTGTACGACGTAGCCGATGCCACGCAAGCCGAGCAGTTTGTTGCTCGCGCAAGCTCGCTCGGCGTAGGCGCAATATTTGTAACCAACGACAATTTTTGCCAAGGCGCGGCGCTGTGTGTAAGCCCGTTTGTGCAAGACGGTAATCCATGGGACACCTTGCCAAATTATTGGAAAGAACTGAACGCGCAAGTGCGCGCCATCAATGCTGCGGACAACTCGGTGCCAGTGCCCGCACCATTGATTCTCTCGTTACTGGGACTTGCTTTGCTTGCACGCAAAGTGCGGCTAAAAATTAGTTAAAAAAAAAGCGGCGGAGCTGTTCGCTCCCCGCTTCGAAAATGCCGTTTCAGTCAACCTTGCGTTCGACCAGTCACGGCAGCCAGGAGTACGTAGTTTGTGCTCAATGCGTTGCGTAGTCCATCCCCTATTTCGGGTAGTTGCGCCCTCCCATTTGGGGGAGGAAATGGTCGGAAATCGATTGCAAAGATCGTTTTTGTTCGCGCAGCTAAACTCCCGCTCCTCACTATGCTTTTCTGATCATGCCGATGTTGATAAACCGCCTCCAGCGCCTCGCAACGTGCGGCGCACTTGCACTACTCAGTGGTTGTGCAGTGCTCGATTCGCACAATGTCATCGGTCGCATGACCCCACCACCGCAGACCGACGGCCCGCTAAGCGCCTCGCAGCGCAGTGCAGTGGTGGATATTGTGTGGCGCACTGTGAACGAACGGTACATTGATCCGAAACTGAACGGCGTGGATTGGGTGGGTGTGCGGCAAGCTTATGCGCCTAAGTTCACCGAGGCGAAAGATGAAGAAG
>JANMDS010000155.1:0-2971 GCA_031376405.1 Betaproteobacteria bacterium | reverse complement strand
GAAGTGTTTATCGCCAGCTATAACCGACGCATTCCACCGCAAATACCTGCGGCGCAAAAACGGCATTTTTCAGGAGATATCGTCCAAAAATCCCGTTTCTGCGCCGCAGGTATTACTATAAAAATCCGTGTAAAACCAACTCAATCCAACTGCGCACCAGAGTCTTTCACTGCTTTCGCCCACTTCGGCATTTCAGTCGCTAAAAATTTACCGAAACCTTCGCGGCCTAAAAATGCGGGGTCGGCGCCAGAGGCGATCATGCGCTCGCGCATGGTGGTTTCTTCTACGATGGCTTTGAGAGCGCCCGCAATTTTGTCTACGATCTCGTTGGGTGTTTTGGCTGGGGCGAGCACGCCGTAGAAGCCCACCACATCAAAATCTTTCACCCCCGCTTCGATGAGCGTGGGCACGTCGGGGAGGGCTACGTTACGGGAGCGGGAGGTGACGGCCAACGCGCGCAACTTGCCTGCTTTGACGTAGCTGGCGGCTTGGGGCACGCTCTCGGCCATCAGTTGGACTTGTCCGCCAATTAAATCATTGAACGCGGGCGCGCTGCCTTTGTAGGGAATGTGCGTGAGCTGCACGCCGACTGCTTTTTCAAACATCTCCGGCACCAAATGCGAAATGCCGCCCGCGCCTGCGGAGCCGTAGTTCACGCTACCCGGTTTTTGCTTGGCTAGCTCAATTAAATCGGCGACGGTTTTTACGGGCAGGGTGGGGGTGACCACGATGGCCAGCGGCTGTTGCGCGGTGCGGGCGACGCTTACGAAATCTTTGAGCGTGTCGTAGGGTAATTTTTTGTAGAGTGCAGGGTTGATGACCATCGTACCGGTGTTGGCCAGCAGCAGCGTGTGGCCATCGGGCGCGGCTTTGGCTACTTCGCTCGCGCCGATTTGCCCCGCAGCGCCAGGTTTGTAGTCCACCACCACGGTTTGCCCGAGCGCTGTGCCCAGCTTATCGGCCCAGAGCCGCGCGTGTTGGTCGAGCGGGCCGCCCGCAGGGAAGCCGATCACGAGCCGGATAGGTTTGGTGGGGAAGGCTTGGGCGTGGCTGGTTGAGGCAAGCCCAAAGAGACCCGTCGAGAAAATGAACGCAGAAAGAGCGAGCCGAGATATGGGCATTGTGATACTCCGAATAATGTTGCGCCGATTGTAAGGTTCTACCGCGCAGCCTCGGTAAACTTTGTACAGTGCAATTTTTTGACAACGAGACTATGGATCGCCTCCCTCCGCTAGCTGAATCTAACTGGACGTCCGCGCAACGCACCGAGGCCCAAGCGATCATCTATGGCCCGCGCGGCGCGCTTATTTCGCCTTTTGTGCCGCTACTGCGCAGCCCCGAGCTCATGGGGCACGCCCAGCGCATGGGCGAGTATTTGCGCTACCGCAGTGCGCTGCCGTTGCGTCTATCGGAGTTGGCGATTTTGGTAACCGCCCGCGCTTGGACGCAGCAAGTAGAGTGGGCCATACACGTGCCGATTGCTGAACGTGAAGGTTTGTCTGCCAACGTGATTGAAGCGATCGCAGAGCGGGCCATCCCACATTTTGAGCAAGACGATGAGCGCGTAGTCTATGAGTTCTGCTCTGAGATTCACCTCACCCAAAGCGTAAGCGACGCTACGTGGGCGAGGGCGATTGAGCTCTTTGGCGAGCAAGGCGCCGTAGATTTGATCGGCATCACGGGCTACTACACCCTGCTTTCGATGGTGATGAACGTGGCACGTACGCCCGTGCCTGTAACGCTCTCCACGAAAGCTTTGACTTAGCCAGAGCGGGAAATGCCTGTAACGGAAATCGCGTAGAAAACGAATGTTGGATTATCGCGGGACAAGCGGAGTGAAGCAGACAAGATGAATTCTCTAAACAAAACGCCTTTGCGCGTAGTTGCTTGGGTTGCTTCGCTCTTTTTCGGTGGATTCGTCCATGCGGACACCTCGATGCCCAGCCTAGACAAAAATGGAGTCGCCGCGCGTGGGTATGATCCCGTTGCATATTTTGTGGAGCGTCGCGCGGTGAAGGGCAAACCAGCCTTTGCCGTCGAGCTTGAAAACGGGGCGATCTACCATTTTTCGAGTGGAGAAAACCAAGCGATTTTCCTTGCGGATCCGAACCGATATTTGCCGCAATACGGCGGCCGGTGCGCATTCGCGGCTGCGCAAGGCGTAATGGCCGAAGGGGATCCAAATGCGTTTCGCGTGATTGACGGTAAGCTTTACTTCATCGCGAACCAGTCAACCGCTAGCAAGTGGAGCCAAAACGCTACGACGCTGATTCGCAAAGCGGATGCCAACGCGCTTAAGGGCGACGCGAAACCGTCGCCCTAGTTGCGAAATAGCGCAGTTACTTCGTTTTGCCTTTTGGCGGTGGAGTGCTCGGTGCACTAAAACCACCCGTCACTGGGGCTTTTGCGGTTTTATCTTGCTTCGGCTTTTTAGCCTCTTTATTCGTGCGCATCTGACCTTTTGCCATGATGATTTCTCCTGAGTTGATTAGGGGCGCATGGCGAAGGCGATGCGGTGAGCTTGCAGTATTTCATAACTTGCGTGGGCGGATGCCTTGATTTTTTGGGTGTGGGATATTTTTTTGGGAGATAAGTTTAAAAAATACTGCTTTTTACGCCGCAGGTTTTCAAGCAAAACGCATAGGCAAATCAGCTGATCTTTATACTGTATCTAGCTGATTTTCATAGTAAAACGCTGCAACCAAAGCGTATAAAATTTGCAATGTTGTTTAACTAAAAACCCCTAAATACCCATGACATCGCTGATCCACTTCCGCCCTCTTGCTGCACTTGCCGTTCTCGCCTGCGTCGCGCCTGCCGCACTTACTTCCGTGGCCACCGCCGCGACCAACTGGAACGGCAACTACGGCTATGAGCGTACGTACACCGACAAATCCGGTGCCCGCGCGGGTGAAATATATTCGATTGCGCTCGGAGCAAAGGGCGCCTGCCGCATCACCATGACCGGCCC
>JANMDS010000140.1:0-10835 GCA_031376405.1 Betaproteobacteria bacterium | reverse complement strand
GCAGGTATTTGTAGGTTTTTCTTAGTCAATGACCACTACACCCCAGGGGAATTTCCCCACCGCGATGTCTTTTGTTTTCTCGAGCCTTACCGTATCAATTACGCTCACCGTACCCGAGCGTCCATTGGCTACATAAAGTTTTTTTCCATCAGGCGTGATGCCCATATTCCATGGCCGATCGCCCACTCCAACCGTTGCAATGATCGCGTCCGTTGCAGTGTCAATCACCATCACGTTTTTGTCCCCACCGTTGCTTAAATAGAGGCGCTTGCCATCGGGCGACATGGTAAGCCCATTGCTACGTTGGCCTACTTTTATCTGCGATTTCACTTCGTGCTTTACGGCATCAATCACATACACCGCATTTGCCCGTTCGCAGGCGACGTATGCTTTGATGCCATCGGGTGTGAACGCGATGCCCCGTGGACGATTGCCGATTTTGAGCTGCTTGAAATGCCTACGGTTTTCTACGTCGATGATTTCGAGCTTGTCATCTTCCTCGGCGCCAGCATACAGAAATTTTCCGTTGGGGTGAAACACCGCGTGCTCCGGGTTTTCGCCCAAGATTTTCACTTTGAAGTCAATTTTCTTTTCTGTTTGCGCACGCGTAATGTCAATGAAGGCCACGCTGTTGGAGAGCTCTACTGCCGCTGAGAGCCAGCGGCCATCGGGTGAGGTGTAGATCGCCTCTGGCGATTCGCCGAGGGCAATCCGGTGAACGATAGCCTGCTTGGCCACATCTACCACGATCAGTTCACCTTTGCTTTGTTCGCTAATGTAGAGCGATTTACCGTCTTTGCTCAGTGCTAAACCACGGGGTTTTCCGCCTGTCGGTAGTTCACTCACCACCAGATCGGTGGCGGTATCAATAAACATCACCGTACCGGAATTTTCATTTGAAACTACTGCGGTGCCAGCCAAAACGAGTGGCGAAACTACGCAAAAAACTATTGCCAAAAACCGTTTCATATCGTTACCTTAAAGTCAGCGTTGCTCCCTCATTATTATCACGTATTGCGCGGCAAAGGTTTTCCGCCGCGTCGAACATGCGCGGCGTCGGGCGGTGCAGTTGGCGACCGTCCACAACCGCGATGCGCGGGGGCCTGGCGTGTGTAAACGCTGCGCTTAGCCACTGCGCGCGCATGGCTTCCGCATCTTGCACATCGGCGAGCACGATTAACTGGGGTTGCGCGTTCAATACCGCTTCAACCGAAACCTGAGGGGCGGACTGCGGCAGCGATCCGAACACATTTCGTCCGCCGCAACGGGCGATAATCTCCATGACAGGATGCTGGTCGTTTAGCGTATAGAGCAGCCCCGCTCCAAGTTGATAAAACACGCGCGTGGCATTGCTGCGGGTCGTGGCGCGTAAATCCCCCAAATTGCGAATCCGTTCACGCACTTTTTCGGCTGCGGCGCGCGCGTTGCGTTGCGTACCCGTTAGCACACCGATCTTTTCGATGTCGTCGGCGATATTGGCCAGCGTTTCGGGTTGCGTTGCGAATACAGGGATGCGCAACGCACGAATCCGTTCGATATCTTGCGGCCGATTTCCCGCCGGCCACACGATCACCAAGTCCGGTTTTGCGGCAAGGAGGGCTTCAAAGTTCACCCCTTGTGCGCTTGCAATGCGTGGGAGCGCGTTCACGCGTGTAGGAAAGTCGCAGGCTTGGGTAACAGCCACCAAGCGGTCGCCTGCCCCCGCTGCATCAATAAGCTCGGTCGCGTGGGGACTCAAGCTTACGATTCGTTGCGCAGGTTGAGCGAGGGTAATGCGGGCCCCCAAAGAATCTACGGCTTCATAGTTCGCCGCAGCGCCTACTTTTGCTGCCAAGAGCAAAAGCCCTAGCAGCAACACGCGAAGCGTTACGGCTGCCAACGCACACCTAACATCACGCTTCGCGGTGCAGCTGCAAAATCTTTAGCGAGCGCGTATTTTTCGTCGAACACATTGTTTGCGCGCAGCTCAGCGGTGAGCCCTGGTGCCACAGGCACGTCCAGCCCAAGGTTAAGCAGGGTGTAAGCCGCAAGGGGGGCTTTGTTAGCGCCATCGTCGAAGCGCCGACCAACAGCGACCACTTCAGCGCGCCCAGTCATGCCAACGAACCTGTGTTCCATGCGCACGCTGGCGTGTGTGCGCGCGCGGCGCGGAAGTTGTGCACCGGACACTTGATCCTTCGCATTTAAAACGTCCATCGTTGCGCGCCATTGCGTGGCCTCACTCATGCGCCATTGCCCCGCCAAACTGAGACCAGAAATCAACGCTTTATTTACATTTTGGGGTGCGCAATTAAAGGCCGCGTCGCACTCGAAAACAATAATGTCTTGAATGCGGGCGTGGTGGGCCACCACCGAGCCACTCAGTGATCCAAGCCGTGTGCGCAACCCGAGATCACCGCTGAGCGCACGTTCTGGCTTTAGGTTTGGATTGGAAAATCCAGGGTAGTACAAGTCGTTAAACGTGGGCGCTTTAAATGCGGTACCGAGGTTACCGGTGAGCTGAAGCTGTGCGCTCAGTGGCGCCACCACACCCACACCGCCAGTCAGCCGCGTACCGAATTGTTTGCTATCGTCTAACCTTGCTGTGGCCTGTACGCTTGTTGATGCGACATTGCCATCTAGCGAAACTAATGCGCTCGAGGTGTTGCGTTGGCTCTGTGAAAACGCCTCGCTGGTCGTTACCCGCTCGCCGCGCCACTCCAATGCGCCGAGTACGGACCATCCGGCGGAAACTGCAACGCGCTTTTGCATGCTGGCCTCCGTTGTGCGCGTGCGAAACGCGCCGGGGAATTCAGAATCAAATTTGGCGTCGTCTTCCGATTGCCCTAGCCGCAGTGTTGTGCCATAGGCATCGAGCGTGGCTTGCACGGCTGTTTGCTTGGTGCGCGTACGATCGTTATAGGTGGCAGAGCCATCGTATTGGGTGTTTAAATCGTTGTGTAACAGCCGAAGCGTGGCCACAATCTGCGGCGCAAATTGCGCACCGAGGCTGGCGCTGAGACCGGTACGACGAAAGCCATCAACGTCCGGGTTGTAGGAATAATTGCTTGCATTATCAATGGCGCTAAAGCCCGCGCTGCGTTCGAAGCTACCACTAAGTTGGGTAGACCACACTGCATCCCCAAACGAAGCAAATGTACTGGCCCGCGCGGTTTTTTGTGTGCCCATGGACACAGCCGCGCCGTAGCGCGTGCCGTTGTTGCCTGAGCGGGTAAATATTTGCACCACGCCACCCAGCGCATCCGCCCCATAGAGCATGGAAAGCGGGCCGCGTACGATCTCTATGCGCTCAACATTGGCCAGCGAAATGGCTTCGAGCGCGGTGAGCCCGGCGGTGCTGGAGCCGGCGCGTTGACCGTCGATCAATACCAGCGTGTGATTAGAGCTGGCACCGCGCAAAAAAATGCCCGAGGTGGCACCACCACTGCCGTACTGCACGATCTGCGCGCCCGAGACGGTGCGCAGCAGCTCAGCCACTGAGCTCGCGCCCGAAGCTGCAATATCTTCTTGTGAAATGATGGTCACATCGCGGCTTTGCGCGTCGGCGTTGATGCTCATGCGCGTGGCGGTAACGACGATGGGAGAAATGGTTTGCTGGGCCAGCGCGAGCGCGGGCAGCATTGCCGCAGAGAGGGCAAGGGGGCTACGAAATGACATCGAAAAAACTCCAAAACGCCATGCATCCCCGCACAGCGGAAAATGTGGAACCATTTCGGGTGGGGAGAAAATAACCTGCGGCGCGAGCGAAAATCTTCTGCGCAATCAGATCGCCGCTCCCGCCGAGCCAGCTCCAGAACACGCACCGCGCGGGGACACGCGAGCGACGTGAAGGCCGGTCTCCGGGCTCGTTGCGCTATGCTCGCCTTCCCAGCGCAAGTGCGCCAGTGGCAGATGGAACATAGTGAGGGCAACTTACCGTTGCGGGGGCAGCAGCGGAGTAGATTGAGTGAAATGCCCAATCGCACCGCTTTCCCGTTTCACCTTTCGCACGATGGATTGTGGGAAGGCACCTTACGTGGCCGAAGTGTAGCCCAACCACGCAATCGTCTAGCTTATACCTGCGGCGCGAAAACAGCTATTTCTAGGCGATATCTCCCAAAAAATGCCGTTTTTACGCCGCAGGTATCGAGCTCGAGGTTTCCGCAATAATGCTTGCATGGTTTCCGATCCCGCTCTTTACCGCCGCTTGCTGCGCTACGTCAAACCGTATCGGGGTGTGTTTGCACTTTCGATTCTGGCGCTGTTGTGCGAGGCAATGATCCAACCGATGTTGGCGCTTATTTTTGAACGCTTAATTGATGGCGCGTTTGGTGCGACGGCAGTAAAAGCGGTGCCGCAGGTTGCGGCGCTGGGCAACATCGGCCTCATCGCGCAGTTGCAAGTGTGGCTGCGAGAAATGCCCATCGGCTGGCTGCCCGCGTTTGTAGTGCTCATGTTTGTAGTGCGCGGGCTCATGAGTTTTGTGGGTGACTATCTCATGCATTGGGTGGGCAATAAAGTGGTGACGGACTTGCGCACTGATGCGTTCGCCCACATGACGCGCCTGCCCGCACAAGCCTATGACACCCAGCCGACGGGCACGCTAACTTCCAAGCTCACGTTCGATTGTGCGCAAGTGGGGCAAGCGTCCACACAAGCGCTTACCTCGCTGGTGCAAGATACAGCGGTATTGATCGCCATGCTCCTGACCATGTGGCACTTCAGCCCTAAGCTGACCCTGATTGCGCTTACGGTTGCGCCTGCGGTAGGCATTGTTATCGCCGTAGTGAGCAAGCGCTTGAAGCGGGCTACGCGCGGCATTCAATCCGCAATGGGCGAGCTTACTGCCACCGCCGATGAAGCCATTGTGGGGCAGCGGGTCGTGAAAGCCTTTGGCGGGCAGGCGGCTGAGCGAAGCGCGTTTGCGCGTGCTGCAAACACACTGCGGCAATTTCAAATGAAAGAGGCTGCAGCCAACGATGCGACAGTGCCCGTCATGCATATTTTTGTGTCCATTGCGATTGCCGTAGTGGTGGGGTTGGCCATTGAGGCGGGGCAACAAGGCACGCTCACCGCAGGCGGGCTCATGGGCTTCCTTACAGCTCTCTTGCAAACGCTTTCGCCACTCAAAAAATTGACCGGCGTAAATGCGATGTTGCAGCGTGGTTTGGCGGCAAGCGAAAGTGTGTTCGCCGTGATTGATGCGCCTAAAGAGAAGGATTCTGGCATCCATCAGGTGGAACGGGCCAAAGGTGCACTGCAATTTAATGGCGTGAGCTTGCGCTATAGCGACGACAAGGCGGAAGCCTTGCGCAATGTAACGCTGGCGATCAACGCGGGGGAGACGGTTGCGTTTGTAGGTCCCTCGGGTGGAGGTAAATCGAGCATTGTTAATCTCGTGCCGCGCTTTTACGCTCCTAGCGAAGGCGCGGTTTTATTGGATAGCGTCCCGCTCGAACAGTGGCAACTTGCCAACCTACGTGAACACATCGCAATCGTGGGGCAAGAAGTGGTGCTCTTCAACGATACCGTGGCGGGCAATATTGCCTATGGCGCGCGGGCGGGCGCGTCGCGCGAAGCCATCGAAGCCGCCGCCCGTGCAGCGAACGCCCACGAGTTTATCGTTGCGATGCCGCAAGGTTACGATACGTCGGTGGGTGAGCGTGGCGTAGCGCTCTCAGGCGGGCAACGCCAGCGCATCGCCATCGCACGGGCGATTTTGAAGGATGCGCCGATTTTGATTTTGGATGAGGCCACCGCCGCGCTCGACAACGAAAGCGAGCGTGCCGTGCAAGCCGCACTCGCGCAATTGATGCAGGGACGCACAACCTTGGTCATCGCGCACCGGCTCTCTACCATCGAGCAAGCAGACCGCATCTACGTGCTCGAAAAAGGTGAAATTGTGGAGATGGGCACGCATGCTTCACTCTTGGCATCCGCCGGTGCTTATGCCCGTTTGCGCACCACTAATTCGTAGTCTGTAAACTCGCTGTAGAAAATACGAATCGGCGGCAGTACAGCCAAAAAAAGGAGAACATATGGATGTTTTTGTCCAACAGTTAATCAACGGAATTACGCTTGGCAGTGTCTACGCCGTCGTAGCGCTGGGCTACACCATGGTGTACGGCATTATCCAACTCATTAACTTCGCACACGGCGATGTCGTGATGTTAGGCGGCATGGTGTCGTTCACTGTGCTCACCGCGCTACTTACCACCAGTCCGGGGCTTTCTCCCGTCTTGATGGTCATCATCGCCACGCTCATCGCTATACCGGTGTGCATGGGGCTCGGGTTTGGCCTAGAGCGCATTGCCTACAAGCCACTGCGTCGCGCACCAAAATTAGCTCCGCTCATTACCGCGATTGGCATTTCCATTATCTTGCAGCATTTAGCAATGATTATTTTCACGCGCAACAACTTACCCTACCCGCAAGTCATTCCGCTGCAAACCTATAAAGTAACGGGTGGCCCATCTCCGGCTACGATCACCAACATCCAAATCATCATCATCTTAGCGTCCATTTTGATGATGGCTGGTTTGCTGTTTTTAGTTCACCGAACCAAGCTTGGCATTTCCATGCGCGCGGTGTCGCAAAACCAAACCGTCGCAGGGTTGATGGGGGTTGATATCAACCGCGTTATTTCCTATACCTTCATGATCGGCGCGGCTTTAGGCGCGGTCGCTGGCGTAATGTGGGGCAGCTACTACGGCATCATCCATTATTCAAGCGGCTTTATTCTTGGATTGAAAGCCTTCTCCGCAGCCGTGTTGGGTGGCATCGGTAATTTGGCCGGTGCCATGTTAGGCGGGCTTTTGCTCGGTTTGATCGAAGCACTGGGTGCGGGGTACATCGGCGATTTGACTGGCGGTTGGTTCGGTAGCAACTACCAGGATGTGTTCGCGTTCCTCGTGCTCATCGCCGTGCTCGTGTTCAGACCATCGGGCTTGCTTGGCGAACGCGTAGGAGACCGCGCATGAACAATCTTATGAAATCTGAAAATCCACAGCGCCGCTGGCTCGGTCTCGCGCTCATACTTGTTGCGTTGGTTACGCTCCCGTTTGTATTGCAAATGGCGGGCACAGCCTGGGTGCGTATTGCCAACTTGGCCATTCTGTACGTGCTGCTCTCACTGGGTCTCAATATCGTAGTGGGCTTTGCGGGTCTGCTCGATTTGGGCTACATCGCGTTTTATGCGGTGGGCGCGTATGTATATGCGTTTCTAGCTTCACCGCACTTTGGGATTCACTTGCCCTGGTATGCGGTGCTCCCCATTTGCGCGTTGGCCGCGTGTGCGTTCGGCGTGTTGCTTGGCGCGCCAACGCTGAAGTTGCGTGGCGATTACCTGGCCATCGTAACGCTGGGTTTCGGCGAAATTGTGCGAATTTTTATGAATAATCTTTCGCAGCCAGTGAATATTACCAATGGGCCACAAGGCATCAACTCGATCAATTCGTTTAGTGTGCTGGGTATAGATTTGGGCGCGAGAACGGAAATTGGTGACTACACGATCACTGGGCCATTCAAATACTATTTTTTCTTGGTAATCATGCTTGGTTTGGTGATCCTCATTAACTTCCGGCTGCAAAATTCACGCATCGGACGCGCATGGGAAGCCATTCGCGAGGATGAAATCGCAGCCCGCGCGATGGGCATCGACACCACAAAAGTCAAATTGCTCGCCTTCGCGATGGGCGCTTCGTTCGGCGGTGTTGCAGGTGGTATTTTCGCGTCCATCCAACAATTTATTTCCCCAGAATCGTTCACGCTCACCGAATCGGTCATGGTGCTCGCGATGGTGGTGTTAGGCGGCATGGGTAATATCTGGGGCGTGGTGGTTGGGGCGATATTGCTCTCCTTTGTGCCAGAAATTTTGCGCTATACGGTAGAACCGGTTCAGAAGATGTTGTTCGGCAAAACACTAGTCGATGCCGAGATTATTCGCATGCTTCTATTTGGTCTCGCACTTGTGTTCATGATGCTCTACCGTCCAGCGGGGCTGCTGCCTTCTGAGGTGCGCAAACGCGAGCTTTCGAAGGGGAACGAGTGATGGCTGATGCAATCCTAAAAGCCGATCACGTTACCAAGCATTTCGGCGGCATCAAGGCGCTCACCGATGTGAGCTTCGAGATACCGCGTGGCGCGATTTATGGTTTGATCGGCCCAAACGGCGCAGGCAAGACAACTTTTTTTAATGTGCTAACGGGCATTTACACACCCGATACCGGCGGCTTCGTGTTCGATGGTAAGTCGCTCACCGGCATTAAACCGAGCGATGTGTGCGCAGTCGGTATCGCCCGCACGTTTCAAAATATTCGCTTGTTTGGTAATCTATCTGCGCTCGAAAACGTGATGATCGGGCGCCACGTGCGCACAAAAGCAGGCGTGCTGGGCGCGATATTTCAAACTAAATCCACCCGCGATGAGGAAGCGGCGATACAAAAGCGCGCACACGAATTGCTGCAATACGTAGGCGTAGACCACCGCGCCAACGACATGGCCAAGCACTTGAGCTACGGCGATCAGCGTCGGCTCGAAATTGCGCGGGCGCTCGCCACCGACCCCAAGTTGCTCGCACTCGATGAGCCCGCCGCCGGGATGAACGCCACCGAAAAGCTGGGCCTCAAAACGCTGATCGAACAAATCCGTAAAGATGGCGTGACGGTGCTCTTAATTGAGCACGATATGAAGCTTGTGATGAACGTGGTAGATCGATTAGTGGTGTTGGAGTATGGTCGCAGCATTGCCGAAGGCTTACCACGCGATGTGCAAAATAATCCCAAAGTGATTGAGGCCTATTTGGGCGTGAGCGATGAAGAGCTAGAAAAAGCCCAGCGCGAAGGAGCGGAAGAATGAGCACGCCCATCTTAGAGCTTAAAGACTTAAGCGTAAGCTACGGCGGCATTCAAGCCGTGCGCGGCATCAATTTGAAAGTGAACGCGGGTGAGTTGGTTACGCTGATCGGCGCAAATGGTGCGGGCAAGAGCACTACGCTGCGCGCAATCACCGGGCTCGTTCACCCTGCTGCCGGTAAGGTGCTCTACAACGGGCAAGACATCACCAACACCGCTCCGTTCAAATTGGTAGAGCAAGGTTTAGTCATGGTGCCCGAAGGCCGTGGTATTTTCGGTCAACTCACCATTGAGGAAAACCTGGCGATGGGTGCCTTCATTCGCAACGACAAAGCCGCCGTGGCACAGGAAATCGAACGTGTTTTCGAAATTTTCCCGCGCTTGAAAGAGCGCCGAAAGCAATCTGCAGGCACGCTGTCGGGTGGTGAACAACAAATGCTTGCGATGGGGCGAGCGTTGCTCACTAAGCCTAAATTACTTTTGCTCGACGAGCCCTCGATGGGGCTAGCCCCGCTCATGATCAAGAAAATTTTCGATACCGTGAGCTTTATCTCCAAGCAAGGCACTACGATTTTGCTCATCGAACAAAACGCGAAGCTCGCATTAAAAGCGGCAGACCGCGCCTACGTGATGGAATCTGGTGTGATCACGATTGAAGGGGATGCGAAGGAAATGCTCGATAATCCAAAGGTGAAGGAAGCGTATTTGGGTGAAGGGCATTAACCGGTCAATACCTGCGGCGCAAAAAAAGCCCAAAATAGCATTTATCTCCCAAAAAATGAGCCATTTTTAGGGTCCACGATGGACACACTCTTCACACTTTTCGGCATTCTGCTCGCCCTCGCTATCGGTCTAGGTGCAGGTTGGTTTTTGCGCAAACCCAAAATCGCCGCGAGCGTTTCGCCCACGATCCACAGCTCGATTGAAGATTTGCGAGCGATCGGCGAGCTCTCGGTTTTCAAAGCCATCACCAAAGAAATTGTCACGGAAACGGGGCATACCTTTGGCGATTTTGGGCGCAAGTATTTAAGCTGGGCATTCTCGAAAAAAAAGCTCGCGATGATTTTTGAGTTCGACATCGATTTCCGCTACAACCTGCAAAGTCCGCAGCTGCAAATTGAAACCGCGATCACTCAACCGTCGGGCATTCGCACTGCCATCATCACGCTACCTCCGTGTGCCTGCGCGGTGAACATTCGAAACCTGTATTTTTACGACGAACAAAAATCTGCAGCGCTGCCCTGGCTCTTACCTTCGCTCATTGGGGAAGCTTTTGGCACGGGCTTCAGCGAAGCCGATAAAAACGCGCTCATTACTTCTGCACGGGAACATGCCCAAAAAGAAGCCCAGATTTTGATCGAACGGATTAAGCCAGAGGTAGAGCGCTCAGCACGCACCACGCTTACCGCGCTTGCGCATTCGTTTGGAGTCAAAGAAGTGAGCATTCGTTTCGGCACGCCGCAGATTGATGCCCCATTGCCCCAACTCACCGATAACGTGATTCAAATGAAACAAGCGGCGTGAGCGTGCTGATAGCGCTGTTGTGAACCAATTGCGCAATGCACAGCCCTCGGCGCATGCGCTTGAGGTGCTCAACCGCACGTTTGGTTACCCCGTGTTTCGCGGCCCGCAAGCCGATATCATTGCCCACGTTGAGGCTGGAAACGACGCGCTCGTGCTCATGCCCACAGGCGGTGGTAAGTCGCTGTGCTACCAAATTCCTGCCTTGGTGCGCCAAGGCGTGGGCGTGGTGGTGTCGCCACTTATCGCGCTCATGCAAGATCAGGTCGATGCGCTTTTGGAGCTGGGCATCACTGCGGCGTTTTTAAATTCCTCGCAGAGTTTTGATGAGGCGAATGCCACGGAAATGCGCGTGCGCGCGGGTGATATTAAATTGCTCTATGTCGCGCCCGAGCGGGTGATGACGGAGCGCTTTCTGTCATTGCTCGAATCGCTCGATGCAAAAAATCAACTTGCCCTTTTCGCAATTGACGAAGCCCACTG
>JANMDS010000124.1:0-4225 GCA_031376405.1 Betaproteobacteria bacterium | reverse complement strand
CGAGGTGTTTTCTGGAGTCAGCTTAGGCTCTATTTTGTTGTTGGCGGCGTTGGGGCTGGCCATAACCTACGGACTGATGGGCGTCATTAACATGGCGCATGGCGAGCTCATGATGATTGGAGCCTACGCTACCTATTTGGTGCAGGTGGGTGTGCGCAAATTCGCACCGGGCTTGTTCGATTGGTATCCGATCTTTGCCATCCCTGTTGCGTTTCTCGCCGCTGCGGCCATAGGCGTGTTGATGGAGCGCACGGTGATCCGTTTCCTCTACGGACGCCCGCTCGAAACACTGCTGGCTACGTGGGGTTTAAGTCTCATTCTCATGCAATTGGTGCGCTCCCTATTCGGCGCGCAAAATGTTCCCGTTGAAAATCCTTCGTGGATGAGCGGGGGGATTACGGTTTTATCCGGCACGGTGATTCCCTATAACCGGATTGCGGTGTTGGTGTTTGCGCTGCTTGTGTTGGGGTTGGTCACCTATCTCGTGCAGCGTACGCGGCTTGGCCTCTTCGTGCGTGGCGTTACCCAAAACCGCGCCATGGCCTCTTGCATGGGAGTGAACACTTCGCGCGTGGACACCTACGCTTTCGCGCTCGGCGCGGGCATCGCAGGCTTGGCCGGATGTGCGCTCGCGCAGTTGGGTAATGTGGGCCCCGATCTTGGGCAATCGTACATAGTGGATTCGTTCATGGTGGTGGTGTTAGGCGGCGTAGGCCAATTGGCGGGTACGGTCATTGCAGCGCTCGGCCTAGGTGTGCTCAACAAAGCGCTCGAAGGTGTCGCCGGTGCAGTGCTCGCAAAAATTGCCGTGCTCATTTTCATCATTGTGTTCATACAGAAGCGACCTTCAGGGCTTTTCGCTCTGAAAGGGCGCAGCGCGGAAGCCTAAAAATGGGGAGATATTCGTTGAAAATGCCCCGTTTTGCGCCGCAGGTATTGGGTGCGTTGGCGCTCGCCGCGTTAGCACTCATCCCCTTTCTCAATCTTGCCTTGCCCGCCACCCACGCGCTGCACGTAAACGATTACTGGGTCACGCTCGTAGGCAAAATCATGTGCTATGCCATTTGCGCGTTGGCCATTGATTTAATCTGGGGCTATACCGGCGTGCTCTCGCTCGGTCACGGCTTGTTTTTCGCACTCGGCGGCTACGTCATGGGCATGTATCTCATGCGCCAAATCGGTCGGGATGGCCACTATAAATCTGATCTTCCTGATTTCATGGTGTTCCTTGATTGGAAGCAGTTGCCTTGGCATTGGACGTTTTCCGATAGCTTTCTCGCCACTCTTATCCTCATCGTTTTGGTGCCGGGCGTGGTGGCGTTTGTGTTTGGCTATTTCGCGTTTCGATCGCGCATTAAGGGCGTGTATTTTTCGATCATCACCCAAGCCCTGACGCTGGCTGCGATGCTGCTTTTCTTTCGCAATGAGACGGGCTTTGGTGGCAACAACGGCTTCACCGATTTCAAGCGCATTGTTGGGCAACCGGTTACGACTCAGGGCATGCGCGTTACGTTATATGTGCTCACCGCGCTTACGCTCGTAGCAGCGTACTTGCTCTCACGCGCGCTGATCGCTTCAAAATTTGGTCGAGTGCTACAAGCGATTCGTGATGCGGAAACCCGCGTGATGTTTTCAGGCTACGATCCGGTGCGCTACAAGCTCGCAATCTGGACGTTTTCTGCAGTGCTGTGCGGCATTGCCGGCGCGCTCTATGTGCCGCAAGTCGGCATTATTAACCCCAGTGAAATGAGCCCTGCCAGCTCCATTGAAATGGCCATTTGGGCAGCAGTGGGCGGCCGCGGTACGTTACTTGGTCCGATTGTTGGCGCGTTTTTAGTCAACGGCGCGAAAAGTTGGCTTACCGTAAGCGCACCGGAGTTTTGGCTGTATGTTTTGGGCGCACTGTTCGTGGCTGTTACCTTGCTTATGCCCGATGGCGTGGTAGGACTATTTCGCCGCCTTCAAAGGAAAGGCAACGCGCAATGACACCCGAACTCATGGAAGAAGGCGCGCGTCGGCTTGCTGCCTACAACGCTGCCGCCAATCAAAAATCCCAGCCTGCTGCTACCAATGCGCTCAACGTGGCGCATGGTGCGATTTTATATTTGGAGGATGTGAGCGTGAGCTTTGACGGTTTCAAAGCGATCAACAAACTTTCGCTTGATATTTCAGTCGGTGAGTTGCGCTGCATCATTGGCCCGAATGGCGCCGGAAAAACCACGATGATGGACATCATCACCGGCAAAACACGACCGGATTCAGGTACGGTTTTTTTTGGAAGCACCATCAATTTGCTCTCGCTTACCGAGCCGCAAATTGCCGACGCTGGCATCGGGCGCAAGTTTCAAAAACCAACGGTCTATGAGCAGTTGACGGTGTTTGAAAACCTAGAGCTCGCACTGAAAACGGATAAGCGGGTGTGGTCTTCAATTAGATTTATTTTGAGCGGCACGCAACAGGATCGGATCGAGAACGTTTTAAAAACGATCAACCTAAAGAGTGAACGGCTTCGCACCGCTGGCTTGCTTTCGCATGGCCAGAAGCAGTGGCTAGAAATTGGTATGTTGCTCATGCAAGAGCCTAAACTGCTGTTGCTCGATGAGCCCGTTGCAGGCATGACCGATGCCGAAACCGAGCGTACTGCGGAACTTTTCAATACGCTTAAGGGCACGCATTCGCTCATGGTGGTTGAGCACGACATGCATTTCATTCGTCAAATCGCAAGCGTGGTGACGGTGTTGCACGAAGGCTCGGTGTTAGCCCAAGGCTCGCTCGACGAAGTTCAGAACAATGAAAAAGTCATCGAGGTTTATCTTGGGCGCTGAAAATATTGCAGGGCCATTGTTAAGCGTACGTGGATTGAACCAGTTTTACGGTGGCTCCCACATCCTTCGCGATGTGAGTTTAGAGGTGTATCAAGGGAAAATTACCACTGTGCTCGGGCGCAACGGCGTGGGTAAAACTACGCTTTTAAAGTCGCTCATGGGATTGGTGGCCGTGCGCTCTGGCGATATCGAGTTGGATGGGACTTCTCTCAATAACATGAAGCCGTACGAACGTGCGCACGCCGGTATCGGTTTCGTCCCGCAAGGGCGTGAAATTTTTTCGCGGCTCACCGTCGAAGAGAACTTGGAGATGGGTTTGGCACGTATGCCTGCGGGCAGCGCAGTCCCCGCTGAACTGTTTGAGCTCTTTCCGGTGTTGAAGCAAATGCTTCACCGGCGCGGTGGTGATTTATCGGGTGGCCAACAGCAGCAGCTTGCTATTGCCCGTGCGCTGGCTGCGGGCCCGCGTTTGCTTATCCTCGATGAACCCACGGAAGGTATTCAACCCAACATTATTAAGGAAATTGGCCGAGTAATACGTATGCTTGCCGACCGTGGCGCGATGGGCATTTTGCTGGTGGAGCAGTATTACGATTTTGCGCGGGATTTAGCCGATCACTACGTATTGCTGGAGCGTGGCAGCGTACTAGCCGCTGGAAACGGTGAAAATCTTGAGCGTGATGGCATCCGGCAAAAAATGTCCATTTAGAATACAACCCATTCGAAACAGCGCCGAAAACTCATACAAAAATGGATCTTTCCCCACGCGAAAAAGATAAGCTGCTCATCTTCACCGCAGGCTTAGTCGCTGAGCGCCGAAAAGCACGCGGCTTAAAACTCAATTATCCGGAGTCCATCGCCTACATCAGCGCGGCGGTGCTGGAAGGCGCGCGCGATGGTCGAACAGTGGCCGAACTCATGCATTTGGGCACAACACTGCTTTCGCGCGCGGAGGTGATGGACGGCATCGCGGAAATGATTCCCGACATTCAGGTAGAAGCAACGTTCCCTGATGGTACGAAGCTTGTAACCGTTCACCAACCGATTCAGTGAGGCGCACACTATGATTCCCGGTGAATTGTTTGTAGACGATGGACAGATTGCGATCAACGTGGGTCGTAAAACCATTTCGGTCAAGGTGACGAACGTTGGCGATCGACCGATTCAAGTTGGGTCGCATTATCACTTTTACGAAACCAACGCTGCACTGCGTTTTTCTCGGGAGATAACGCTCGGATATCGCCTAAATTGCGCCGCAGGTACAGCCGTGCGCTTCGAGCCAGGGCAATCGCGTTCTGTCGATTTGGTGGCGTATGCGGGCGACCGCAAAGTCTACGGATTCCAAGGCAAAGTAATGGGAGCGCTTAAATGACCGTCAAAGTGGGCAAGCGTGCGTATGC
>JANMDS010000066.1:0-3415 GCA_031376405.1 Betaproteobacteria bacterium | reverse complement strand
CCTTTTTTTCGCAAGCATGGCGTATCTCACCGCACAGCTTATGCAAAAAATGGGTGATTACAAAATGACGATCATCGATCTGCCGATGAATATTGTCTACGGCGTGTGTCTCGCTGGGTTTACTGCTATGGCTGCCCGCTCGATATGGGTGATGCGCGTGCATTGGAAACGCGGCTACTCGGTTTTAGAACGCCCTGAATCTACGATGGAAGATCGCTAAGGCCCTACGATGCTCAAAATCCTGTTTCTCATTTTCATGAGTGGTGGCGTGCCAGTGGCCATCGCGATGGCGGGGGCTTCCTTGGTCTACATAATGTGGACTGGCAGTTCTCCACCGTTTGTTGTTGTACATCGCATGATTGGCGGTATCGATAGCTTTCCGCTATTAGCCGTGCCATTTTTCATTCTGGCCGGTAACTTAATGAACAACGCAGGCATTACGACCCGAATCTACAACTACGCGCTGGGCTTAGTCGGCTGGCTCAAGGGCGGGCTCGGGCATGTCAATGTTGTTGGCTCCGTGGTGTTCGCAGGCATGAGCGGCACAGCGATCGCCGATGCCGCAGGTCTTGGCACGATTGAAATTAAAGCGATGACTGAGCATGGCTATTCAAAAGAGTTTGCCGTCGGCGTGACGGCCGCGAGTGCCACGTTGGGCCCTATCATTCCTCCGAGTCTGCCATTCGTGATTTATGCGATGATGGCAAACGTGTCGGTGGGTTCACTTTTTTTAGGAGGGATTGTTCCTGGTGTCACGATGGCACTTTTGATGATGCTAACCGTGGCGTATTTCGCGCATAAAAATGGCTGGGGTGCAGACATCAAATTTGAATGGAGGCGTTTTAGTAAAGCGCTGATCGAAACCGCCGTGGTAATTTTGTGGCCGTTGCTGATGTGGGTCTTGATTACTAAATTTGATTTTCCGGCACAGATCACCGTATTCGCGGGGCTCATCGCGCTCTTCATTGCTGATAAAGTTTTGAAGTTTCAAGCCGTGCTTCCGATCATGACGCCGGTGCTTTTAATTGGCGGCATGAGTTCAGGCATTTTCACGCCAACAGAGGGTGCGATTGCTGCCTGCGTGTGGGCGCTCCTGTTGGGTTTTGTTTGGTATCGCACGCTGAGCTGGCGAATGTTTGTAAAGGTGTGCCTCGATACGGTTGAAACTACGGCGACTGTCCTGTTTATCGTGGCTGCAGCCAGCATTTTTGGTTGGATGCTGACCGCAACCGGCGTGACCGCTGCAATTTCCGGTTGGGTGCTAGGCTTTACCAATGAGCCATGGCTTTTTTTGCTGATGGCCAATTTGCTCATGCTTTTTGTAGGGTGCTTCCTAGAACCGACCGCGGCGATTACGATACTTGTTCCGATTTTGGTGCCAATCTGCCAGCATTTGGGGATCGATCTCGTTCACTTCGGTGTGCTTATGGTGCTCAATTTAATGATTGGTTTACTCCATCCACCGATGGGAATGGTTCTCTTTGTGTTGGCTCGCGTGGCGAAACTTTCCGTAGAGCGCACAACGATGGCAATCCTGCCTTGGCTGGCGCCATTGCTCATTACGCTCATCATCATCACATACATCCCCAAAGTAGTACTGTGGTTGCCCAATCTTGTGAAGTGATGGTTTCACGCCGATGGTGAACCGACTCAATCGGGCTGCATTGTCCGCGCTCGCGGGTAGACTCGATATTCCTGCAGCGGCGAGTGGGTTACCAGGCGTTGTGCACCTCGGTTTAGGCGCGTTTCACCGTGCCCATCAAGCGTTGGTCTTTGATGCGTTGTTACGTCGGGGCGATAGGCGGTGGGGCGTGTTGGGCGTGGCGATACGCAACCCCGAACTTGCCGATGCGCTCACCAAACAGGATGGACTCTACAGCGTGCACGTTGCGGGCGCAGAAGCTAGTAGGTGGCGAATCCCCGGCGCGCTGTGGGCGACTGCGGTGGCTGCGCGCGAGCCCGAAAAAATCGTAGCTGCGCTCGCCAACCCCGCAACGCGTTGGGTTACATTAACCGTAACTGAAAAAGGCTATGGAACTCAACTTGCCGATTTACTCGTAGACGGTCTCGTGCGGCGACACACCCTCGGCGTACCCGGGATCACTTTAGCTTCTTGCGACAACGTGACTGATAACGGCCAGCGCCTGCGCGCGCTGTGCGAGTCGGCTGCGCACGCACGCGGCGCTACCAGCAATTTTTTCGCGTGGTTAGACGCTTCATGCGCATTTCCAAATAGTATGGTGGATCGCATAGTTCCGGCTGCCACGATGGCACACCGTCATGCGACGTATGCAGCGCTCGGCGTGGACGATGCGGGTGCGTTGGGTACCGAAGCGTTTTGGGAGTGGGTAATCGAGAATCGCTTTGCCGATGCCGCCGATGCGGCTACTTTGCAATCGGTAGGCGTGCAGGTTGTAGACCATGTGCGCCCCTATGAAACGGCAAAATTGCGGATGTTAAACGGCAGCCATTCAGCGATGGCATGCATCGGCGCAGTTGCGGGTTTACCGTTTATTGCCGATTGCATTAGTACGCCCTGCGTGCGCCGATTTATTTACGCGCTCATGACCGAAGAGATCGGGCCGCACCTGGCGCGCGCTGACTGGCCTGCCTATCGCGACGCGCTCATCGTGCGTTTTGACAATGCGGCGCTGCGTCACAGCGTCCATCAAATCGCATCGGACGGCAGCCAAAAAATCCCACTACGTTGGGTACCCTGCATCGAAGAACGGATTGCAAAAGGCGCGCCGTTTTCGCGCCTAGCGTTTGCCGCCGCAGCGTGGATGCGCTATGCACGCGGCGTGGACGATTTTGGAAAACCGTACGCGCTCTCTGACCCGATGGCCGAGAGAGTTCAAGACTTAGCGCGGTTACATGCGGGCGACGCGGACGCTACGGTCTCAGCGCTCGGCCACATTGCTCCGATCTGGGGAGCGCAATTGCCAAACCACCGTCCTTGGCTCGATGTGGTTTCAAATGCATTGCAACGGATTAACCGCCACGGCATACTCAGTGCACTCGAACAGGAGCCCGACCCAAGATGAAAATTACTGATGCGCGCGTGATTGTCTGCAGTCCCGGACGCAACTTCGTCACCCTCAAAATTTGGACCGATCAAGGGATTACGGGTGTCGGCGATGGCACGCTAAACGGGCGGGAATTGGCGGTAGCAAGCTATTTAACCGATCATGTGATTCCATGCCTCATCGGACGCGATGCCCAGCAAATTGAAGACATCTGGCAATACTTGTATCGTGGTGCTTATTGGCGGCGTGGCCCGGTCACGATGAGCGCTATTGCCGCCGTCGATACGGCGCTTTGGGATTTAAAAGCCAAGGCAGCAGGTATGCCGCTCTATCAATTGCTTGGCGGGCGCAGCCGCAGTCGGGTGATGGTGTACGGGCACGCGAACGGC
>JANMDS010000039.1:0-4915 GCA_031376405.1 Betaproteobacteria bacterium | reverse complement strand
GCCGTTCTGGCCGGCTACGGGGCAGAAGCGGTCCATCCCTACCTGGCGATGGAAACTCTGGCCGACCTGCACCCCGAAGGAGCTGGAGCGCTGACGGCCGACAAGGCGATCTACAACTACACCAAGGCCATCGGCAAGGGCCTGTCGAAGATCATGTCCAAGATGGGCATCAGCACGTACATGTCGTACTGCGGCGCCCAGATCTTCGAGGCCATCGGATTGAAGTCCGACTTCGTGGCCAAGTACTTCCGCGGTACTGCCACGCAGGTCGGCGGCATCGGCGTTTTCGAGGTGGCCGAAGAGGCCATTCGCATGCACCGCGCCGCCTACAGCGAAGACCCCACGCTCGCGCAGATGCTCGACGCCGGCGGCGAATACGCCTGGCGCGTGCGCGGCGAAGAGCATATGTGGACGCCCGACGCCATCGCCAAGCTGCAGCACAGCGTGCGAACCGGCCCCAGCGGCAAGTGGGAGACGTACAAGGAATACGCCCAGCTCATCAACGACCAGAGCCGCCGCCACATGACGCTGCGCGGACTGTTCGAATTCAAGGTCGACCCGAGCAAGGCGATTCCCGTCGAAGAGGTCGAGCCCGCGAGCGACATCGTCAAGCGCTTCGCCACCGGCGCGATGAGCCTGGGCAGCATCAGCACCGAGGCGCACACCACGCTCGCCGTGGCGATGAACCGCATCGGCGGCAAGAGCAATACCGGCGAAGGCGGCGAGGATCCTGCGCGTTACCGCAACGAGCTGAAAGGCATCAAGGTCACCGCCGGCACCAAGGTCAGCGATCTGCTTGGCGCCAAGGTGATGCAGGCCGACTACGAACTAAAAGAAGGCGACAGCCTGCGCAGCAAGATCAAGCAGGTCGCCTCGGGCCGCTTCGGCGTCACCACCGAATACCTCGTCAGCGCCGATCAGCTGCAGATCAAGATGGCGCAAGGCGCCAAGCCCGGTGAAGGCGGCCAGTTGCCCGGCGGCAAGGTCAGCGAGTACATCGGCATGCTGCGCTACAGCGTGCCCGGCGTCGGCCTCATCAGCCCGCCGCCGCATCACGACATCTATTCGATCGAGGACCTCGCACAGCTCATCCACGACTTGAAGAATGCCAACCCGCGCGCTTCGGTCAGCGTCAAGCTGGTCAGCGAAGTGGGCGTGGGCACCGTCGCCGCGGGTGTGGCCAAAGCCAAGTCGGACCACGTGACGATCGCCGGGCATGACGGCGGTACCGGCGCATCGCCGGTGTCGTCGATCAAGCATGCAGGTACGCCGTGGGAATTAGGCCTTGCTGAAACCCAGCAAACACTCGTGCTCAACAAACTGCGCGGGCGGATTATCGTGCAAGTTGATGGGCAAATGAAAACCGGCCGCGACGTGATTATCGGCGCAATGTTGGGCGCAGATGAGTTCGGTTTTGCTACCGCGCCGCTTGTGGTGGAAGGCTGCATCATGATGCGTAAGTGTCACTTGAACACCTGTCCGGTTGGCGTGGCCACACAAGACCCCGTTTTGCGCGCAAAATTTAAAGGTAAACCCGAGCATGTGGTGAACTACTTTTTCTTTGTTGCAGAAGAGGTGCGCGAGCTCATGGCAAAGTTGGGGGTGCGCACTTTGACCGAGTTGATTGGTCGCAGCGATTTACTTGAAATGCGCAAGGGCATTGAACACTGGAAAGCCAAAGGCCTAGATTTCTCCAAAGTGTTCTACCAGCCGCCAATGGCCAAAGAAGTTGCTCGCTACAACGTAGAGGGGCAAGATCACGGCCTCGAGGGCGCACTCGACAATGAGCTGCTCGCTAAGGCAAAAGCCAATATCATTTCCGGCACCAAAACTTCGATAGAAGCAAAAATTGGCAATCACAACCGCTCCGTCGGCGCAATGCTTTCTAATGCGGTGGCTTCGCAGTACGGTCACGATGGCTTGCCTGACGATACCTTGCGCGTGCGCTTTACCGGGATTGCGGGTCAAAGTTTTGGGGCGTTTTTGGCACGCGGTATTACGTTTGAATTGCAAGGCTCTACGAACGACTACACCGGTAAAGGTTTGTCCGGCGGGCATATCGTGGTGTACCCCGATCCTGCGTGCCCCGCAA
Organism: Betaproteobacteria bacterium; assembly: GCA_031376405.1. Classification (GTDB taxonomy): domain Bacteria; phylum Pseudomonadota; class Gammaproteobacteria; order Burkholderiales; family Casimicrobiaceae; genus JANMDS01. The sequence goes on along the minus strand of JANMDS010000039.1, from coordinate 2,823 downwards.
AGCCTGAAGAAAATATTTTGATCGGCAATACGGTGCTCTACGGCGCGATTGAAGGCGAAGCCTTTTTCCGTGGCGTAGCGGGCGAGCGTTTTGCGGTGCGCAATTCTGGCGCGAGTGCAGTGGTAGAAGGCACGGGCGATCACGGCTGCGAGTACATGACAGGCGGCACGGTGGTGGTGCTCGGCAAAACAGGTCGCAACTTCGCTGCAGGCATGTCTGGCGGCTACGCGTTTGTGTACGACCCTTCCGGCGAATTCAAAGCGCACTGCAACTTGAGTATGGTCGCATTAGAAACCGTGCAAAGCGAGCTGGAGCAATCCGGCGCTGAGCATGAGTTGATCGCGCAAGGCAAAGGCCGCAAGCGCCATCGTGGCTTAAGCGATGATGCGATGTTGAAGGCGTTGGTAGATAAACATCTACGCACTACGGGCTCCACAGTCGCGTTGCGGATTATGGGTAACTGGGAGGTGGAGCGCGAAAAATTCATTAAAGTGTTTCCGCATGAATACAAACGCGCACTCACCGAGCAATACGCCGCAGAGATGACTAAACCAACGAAATCTGCGCAGCAGGTGTCAGTAGAGGTGAAATAGAGATGGGCAAAGTAACCGGATTTTTAGAAATTGACCGCATTGAAGAGCAGTATTTGCCGCCGCTTGAGCGCAAGAAAAATTACAAGGAGTTCGTACTGCGTTTGCAAGACGACGAGGCTAAAAAGCAAGGTGCACGCTGCATGGATTGCGGTATCCCGTTTTGCCACAATGGCTGCCCCGTCAACAACATCATCCCTGATTGGAATGATCTTGTTTACAAAGGCGCGTGGAAGCAAGCGTTAGATGTATTGCACAGCACCAATAATTTTCCTGAATTTACGGGACGCATTTGCCCTGCGCCGTGCGAGTCAGCGTGTACCCTGAATATCGACAATGCGCCGGTTGGCATCAAATCCATTGAACATTTCATTATCGATAAAGGCTGGGAAAATGGCTGGGTTGTGCCTGCACCCGCGTTAGAAAAAACCGGCAAGAAAATCGCGGTAATCGGCTCTGGTCCGGCAGGCATGGCGGCGGCGCAGCAGTTGGCGCGCGTGGGTCACAGCGTAACGGTCATGGAAAAAAATGATCGCGTGGGTGGTTTGCTTCGCTACGGCATCCCCGATTTCAAAATGGAGAAATCGTTGATTGATCGCCGCGTTGAGCAGATGGAAGCCGAAGGCGTTACTTTCATGACCAAAACGCTCGTGGGCAAAATGCCCGAAGGCTCCACCGTGTGGAATGACGCCGCTAAGACGATTGACCCGCAAGTGCTACTTAAAGACTACGATGCAGTGATCTTAGCCGGTGGCTCCGAGCAGCCGCGTGATTTGCCGGTGCCAGGGCGCGAGCTCCAAGGCATTCACTATGCGATGGAGTTTTTGCCTGCGCAAAATAAAGTGAACGCGGGTGATACGCTCACGTCGCAAATCAAGGCGACGAATAAAAATGTAGTGGTGATCGGTGGCGGTGATACCGGCTCCGATTGCGTGGGCACATCAAACCGCCACGGCGCAAGCGGTGTTACCCAATTTGAACTCCTCCCACAACCGCCAGAGGAAGAAAATAAGCCCATGGTTTGGCCGTATTGGCCGATTAAGCTTCGCACTTCCTCTAGCCATGAAGAAGGCTGTGATCGCGATTGGAGCGTAACGACCAAGCGCTTTGAAGGTAAAGACGGCAAGGTCACGAAGCTCATCGGTGCGCGTGTGCAATGGGAAAACGGCAAGATGACGGAGGTTGCCAATTCCGAATTCGAAGTCAAAGCCGATTTAGTCTTGCTCGCGATGGGATTTACCAACCCGCTGCAATCCGTGCTCGATAGCTTCGGCGTTGAGCGTGACGCGCGGCAAAACGCCAAAGCCACAACCGACAACTACACAACGAACGTGCCCAAAGTATTCGCCGCCGGTGATATGCGCCGTGGCCAATCGCTCGTGGTGTGGGCTATTCGCGAAGGACGTCAGGCTGCGCGTGCGGTCGACGAATTTTTGATGGGAAGCTCCACGCTGCCGCGCTAAATCAGCGCGCGCGCAAAATACCTGCGGCGTAAAAATGGCATTTTTCAGGACTTATCTGCCAAATAAGCTCCCAAAAAATGCTGTTTTTACGCCGTAGGTATTTGTATAAAACTACATCTGTTGCCAAGGCAGGCCATCGAAGCGCCAACCGTTTTTGTTCCCGCGGTGAAAGTGTTCGTCCAAATCCCCTTCGAAGCCGTGCAGTATGTGCTGCACATCGGTAAACCCCGCCTTTTCTAGCGCTTCGCCAGCGGCTAACGTGCGCCGACCTGATCGGCAGATAAGCACTATTGGGCGCTCGGTAGCCCCCGCTGCCCGAGCTTTTACTTCTCGCACAAAGTTTGGGTTGATTTCCCAATCGGGCGCATCTTGCCACGGGATGTGATCCGCCCCAACGGGATGACCAACGTACAAAAATTCAATCTCACTACGGCAATCCACAAATATCGTATCGGGATGCTGTTTCAGAAAAGTGTGGGCTTGTTTGGGTTCAATAGATTTCATAGCGGCAATGAGAACATAAATCGCACACAAAAAGGATGATTTTCGGAATATCGTTATGCATGAAAAAATAGCGGTATGAACCGATTACAGCATCTCCAGAAACTGCTCACCGAGCGCATTCTCGTTTTAGACGGTGCGATGGGCACGATGATCCAACGCCATCGGCTGCAAGAGGCTGATTATCGTGGCGCGCGATTCGCCAATTTCAAGCGAGATTTAAAAGGCAACAACGATTTGCTCGTGCTCTCTAAGCCCGAAATTATCGA
>JANMDS010000250.1:0-9337 GCA_031376405.1 Betaproteobacteria bacterium | reverse complement strand
TGATTTCCACCAACACCAATACGCCGATGAACACGAGCAATAGAAGCGAGAGCTGGGCAGCGGCGGCTTTGTTGCCTAAATTAAACCAACTGCGGAATACGCCGACGGTGAAGGTTTCGATATTTAAGTAGCTCACTGCGCCGTAGTCGGCGAGCGTTTCCATCACGGCCAAAAGCGCGCCACCGATGACGGCTGGCCTTGCCACGGGCAGCGCCACTCGCCACCACGCTTGCTTCGGGCTCAAGCCCAGCGTGCGCGCGGCATCCACCAACTGCAAGCCGCGCTCGGCGAAGGCATCGCGTGCCAAAAAATACACATACGGGTAGAGGGCAAGCGAAAACAACACCATCGCGCCACCGAGCGAGAAAAAGTCGGGAAACCAATAATCGCCTTTTTGCCAGTTAAACGCGCTGCGCAGTGCTGTTTGCAATGGCCCGGCAAAGGCCAAAAAATCGGTGACCGCGTAGGCGCTTACATAAGCGGGGATGGCCAGCGGGAGCATAAGCGCCCACGCAAACACGTTACGCCCAACAAAATCGTAGCGCTCGACGATCCAGGCCGCGCCGGTGCCCAGCGCGATCGTGCCCCCTGCTACACCCAAGGCCAGCACCAGCGAATTCCATGCATAGCCGGGCAACACTTGTGTGAGGAAGCCGCTCCACGCGCGGCCCGCGCCTGGTTCGAAGGCGGCGGTGATTAAGCCTAAGATGGGTAAAGCGAGCAACGACGCGCCGACGAACGCGATGACCCACGGCAAAAACGCGCGCGAGGCACGCTCGTTCTTATAATCTTGGTTTACTGTTGCGTCGGGCACTTTGGTTTTGGGGTTGTGGCGGTTTGGCTGCACTTGCGGCTCGCTTCCCTCACCCCTTATTTACCAAATAAGCTCTCCCAGAGGGAGAGGGGGCAAAGTGTTCAGCGCAATACAGCTTAACGCAAATAATTCTTATTAACTCATGCGCATTCTACTTTCCAACGACGATGGCTTTCAGGCACCGGGCATTTCTGCGCTCTACGAGGCGGCGCGCTCCTTTGGCGAGGTCACCGTCGTCGCACCCGATAAAAACTGCTCTGGGGCATCGAACTCGCTTACTTTGCAGCGCCCGCTCGCAGTAAAAACCGCGCCAAATGGCTTTCGCTATGTAGACGGCACGCCGACTGATTGCGTGCATTTAGCCGTAACTGGCTTGCTTGATTTTCGTCCCGATCTCATCATTTCCGGCATAAACGACGGTGAAAATATGGCCGACGATACGCTTTACTCCGGCACCGTCGGCGCGGCGATGGAAGGCTACTTGTTAGGTATTCCCTCGATTGCGTTTTCGATGTCGGCGAAGCTGCCGCAACACTGGGCAACCGGCGCACTGGTCGCTTCGCAGCTTTTAGCAGCAATCACCAAACAGCCGATGACCAAACCGTGGTTGTTGAACGTGAACATCCCAGATATTCCCGCAGCGCAATTGCGCGGAATACGCACCACTAAGCTAGGCAAGCGCCACGGCGCGCAAGCAACCATCCCCACGACCAACCCGCGCGGGGATACAGTGTGGTGGGTGGGCGCGGCGGGCCATGCTTCCGAAAAAAGCGAGGGCACGGATTTTCATGCGGTGGAAAATGGGTACGCTTCGGTGACACCGTTGATGGTGGACTTAACCGCCCACAGCGAAATGGCTGCGGTGCAGAGCTGGCTTGGAAAAACGGTGACGGCTTGAACGCTTCCGTGCCTGCATCCGGCGCAGGCATGACCTCGGCCCGCACGCGCGCGCGCATGGTGGAGCGATTGCGGGAAAAAGGCATACGTGATCCGATCGTGCTTGAGGCGATGGGCCACGTACCGCGCCACTTATTTGTAGACGAAGCCATGCAAACGCGGGCGTACGACGACGATGCGCTTCCCATCGGGCAAGGCCAAACGATTTCGCAACCCTATATTGTGGCGCGCAGCGCAGAGTTGATGCGTGCTGGGCGGGTCGGACAGCTTGGCGCAGTGCTTGAAATTGGCGCCGGTTGCGGTTACCAAGCCGCAGTGCTTGCGCGGCTTGCACGGGAAGTGCTTGCCATTGAGCGGGTGCCGGCGCTCGTGCCCAAGGCCCGTCGCAATTTGGCGGCAGCGCAGGTGCGCAACGTGCAAATAAAATTGGCCGATGGCAGCACGATTGATGGCGCATTGGGCGAATTTTTAGGCGCATTTGATGCCATTATTTTTGCTGCTGCTGCTTCGGAAGTGCCCGTGCAGCTGCTGCCGCTGCTCGCACCTGGCGGGCGGTTGCTCGCGCCGGTCGGCGATGCGCACGGGCAAACGTTAGTAGAAGTTACGGTGTGCGAAGGCGTGCCGAAGATTAAGCAGCTTGAATCCGTATACTTTGTCCCCGTTTTGGGTGGGTTGGCGTGAGTGAAATGAATCGAAATTTTCAACTATTAGTTTTGGCTGCCCTGGCAGCTACGTTGGCCGCCTGCAGCACACGCCCACCCGCTCCGGTCATCGTGGATGGCAGAACCGCTACACAACGCCCCCCGCAAGTGATTACCCAGACACCGCCTGCGGCCATGCCCGTGCCGGTTGCGCCACCGCAGGCACCGGTACAAACGGGGAATTGGGAGCAATATGAGGTGCGCCGAGGGGACACTTGGTACAGCATTGCACGGCAATTCAATGTAAACCCGCGCGAACTGGCGCAGGGGAACAATCTGCCACTCGAAAGCGCGCTTCGCGAGGGCCAAACCATTCGTATTCAGGCAGCAAACAATGTGCTGCCGCCTCCCATTACCGCAACACCGATTCCAGTAGTGCCAACTCCGGTCACGGCAGTGCCCAGCGCGCCCGCGGGCGACGTGAAGCGTGAACCAAAAGCGGGAAAAGTGCCGTATTCGGATGAGGCCTACAACCGCATGACCCGAGGCACTACCACCGCGCCGCGCGCGGCAGGCCCGATGCCCACCGCACCGACTGGCACGCAAAACTCCGCTCCAGGCGGCACGCTTGTCGCCCCGGCCGCGGCGGCGACATTGCCCCCTTCTACGCCGTCTGGCCCGCCCGTAATCGCCGCCGGGCCGGCAACGGAAACAGATACTATAAGCTGGCAGTGGCCCGTCGGTGGCAAAGTGAGCAAAAAATTTAGCGAAGGCGCGCTCATGAAAGGTATTGCCGTGGATGGCAAGGCGGGTGCCCCGATTTACGCTGCGGCAGCAGGCCGTGTGGTGTACGCGGGCGAAGGCTTGCGCAACTACGGCAAATTGGTGATCGTGCGCCACAACGATCAATACACGAGCGTATACGGCCACAACAGCGTAATCAACGTAAAAGAAGGCGAAAGCGTGAGGCGCGGGCAAAAAATTGCCGAAATGGGCGATACCGAAACCGACGCGACACGGCTATTTTTTGAAATACGCCGCAGCGGCAAGCAAGTAGACCCAGAAAAGTTTTTGCCTGCGCGCTAAGGTTGCAAAAAAACCAAATACCTGCGGCGCAAAACGGGCAGGTTTTAGGATTTATCTCCGGAAAAAAGCGCCTCAACCGCTCATCTGCGAAAAGTCTCCGCTGAGCAACAAAGTCAACCGCGTAAGAAAACGAACGTTTTAGGCAATGTAGCGTCCAACCGGAGACGCGATTTACTCCCGAAGGAGTTTGCACACATGAAACGTTTTGTCCTCGCTTTAATCCCCGCTGCCTTTATCGGTGCAGCCCACGCTAACTACGCCGATGTAGCGCAAGTGGTATCGGCCACGCCCATCATGGATCGGGTATCCGCCCCGCGCCAAGAGTGTTTCATGGAGCAAGTACCAACTTATGCTCCCGCTCCCCGCGCAACCGAGCCCGTACGCTACAGCCCGCCTAACGCCGTCTCGTCGGGCGCTTCCGGTGCAGGTGCGGTATTGGGCGCAATCATCGGCGGCGTTGTTGGCCACCAGTTTGGCAACTCCACCGGCGGACGCGATCGCGGCACCATCGCAGGCGCCGTAGTAGGCGGCTTGATCGGTAACGGCATTGAATCGAGCTCTAGCACCGCTTCGGCGCAAAGCCCGCAGTATGCGCAAGGCGTGCAACCTAGCGTGAACTACAACACTGCACCAGTAGAAACCGGCACCCGCTCAGTTGAGCGCTGCCGCACGGTGAACGATAGCCGCGAGCAAGTAAGCGGCTACAACGTAACCTACCGCTACGGCAACCAGCAATTCACTACACGCTTGCCTTACGACCCTGGCCAAACCATGCGCGTTCGCGTGCAAGTAACGCCTGAACCAACGCGCTAAAAATTTTCTGCAAGGGCGGAACTTGTAACCCAAGCCGCCCTCTAACCAAAGGTAGGAAGCGAGCAAAGCAATTGTTTTATTGAGTGTGTTCGTGGTTCTCTCTTCAGTGGTAATTGGTAGCAAGTGAGTGGTAGCAAGCGAGGTCTCCCCCGCGTCGGCTAGTTGTATCCCCTACGCTACCGACGTTTCCAAAGGCCACCCTTTCTGGGGTGGCCTTTTTTTGCCAATTTTTTGGGAGATAAATGCGAAATTGGGCTTGTTTTGCGCCGCAGGTTTTTTGCGCGTATTGCTTGCTTGCCCCCCCCCGGTCTCGTGGTATTCTGAAATTTCTACGCAACGATGGGTGAAAAATGAACGCTTCTAAAATTCGCTTTCCGCGGTCTAGTTACATTTTTTTAATTAGCAGCCTTGCAGCATTACTAGCTGCTGCACCCTATGCCCAAACGATTAGTGTCACGCCTGCGTCCTTGGCGTTCGGTTCGGTGGTGTCAGGGGCAACTACGGCCCTCACCGCAACAGTTACGAACACCGGCGCTGGTGTTGCAACGATTACTGGCATTGAGCTGGGAGGGAGCACTATATTTACGCGTTCTGGCGGTACGTGCGCCACGGCGTTCCCAGCCAATTTAGCCGCAGGGGCAAATTGCTCGGTTTTCATAAAAACCGGGCTCGCTATCGAAGGGCCGTATTTTGCCGCGCTCAATGTACGCACCGCTACCGCCCTTTCTTCTACACCTATCTCCGCCACGATCACGCGCGCGCCCGTTTTACCCCGCGTATCTGTCCTCGACATTAATTTTGGTCTCGCATCATCGCCCGCGGGGTTCAATTCGCGTCGAATTGAAATTACCAATAACCGGGACTACCCCGTTAATTTCTCCACTATTTCCGGGAGTCCATTTGCCGCAAACAACGCCGCAACAACCCCGACGCGGTACTTGACGACCGGATCGTGCTTTACCAGCTTAAATTTCAACGCACCCTTGATACCCACGCTAAACCTGGGTGCAAGCTGTTACATCGATATCCTGCCCATCTTGCCCAACACAGTAGGGAATTACGACAGCACAATTACGATCGCCACTTCAGAGGGGCCGTTAAATATACCGGTGAACGCACGCCTAGGCGCTGCGCCTGATGCGCTAGTAATCGAACCGGCAACGATTGCCTTAGGTTCCGTAGCCGCCAACACCACGGTCAGTCTGTACGTCACATTTACCAACAACTCATCAACAGCAACAAAAGTAGAAGGCCTTTTGCTGCCGAGTGGCGTGGAAATGGTTGGCGAAAACTGCTTAGGCCAGCGCACATCGCGGTTCACCGCTTTTGAGGTGCCCGCACAATCAAGCTGCGCAATGATTCTGAATGTGTCGATCCCAGCCACGACTGGGAATTTTGCGACAGAAATTGTTATGGCTTCGCCCAAAGGGAACTTGACAATCCCGGTTAGCGCAAGCGTCGTTCAACCCGGTACGCCCCCAATCGCTTCAGTTAGTTCGCTGAATTTTGGAGCTTCCGGCGACAGGACTACTCCTGTCTATCCAACTTATACCGTCACCTTTACCAATACTACTGCAACGAGCGTTTCTCTCGTAGGTTTTGGCGGCGGGGTCGCTGCGACGGTTGGCAATAATCCGCTCGCCCTCTTCAGGAAATCGGGCTCCTGTTACGTAAGCGCGGACATAAACGCCAGATTGCAGCCAAGCCTAGCCCCGGGAGGGTCTTGCAGCGTTAGCATAGCGCCCCGCTTAGAAAGACCTTTGGACACTTCGGTTGGCGCATCGGTATCATTTGTAATCGGCGGGACTATTTCACTGATTACATCCGCTGGAGCGAGCAATGTATCGGTGCGAGCCGCCACGGCAGGTCGCTTCACTAGCCCGCTAGTTGCGCAACCTGCGCGGACGGCGTTAACGCGGCCGACCATTTCCAGCGCATCGAATAGTCAGACGGTCAGCCTTGTAGGCTCGTCCGAAGACACGATCGACTTTGTACACGTACCGCCACCTTTCATCCGATCCGGCGGCACCTGCCCCTCGGTATTCCCCGCCGTAGCGACCCCAGGCTGCACAATGATTTTTAGTGTGCCCGCCAATGCACCGCCCGCATCCACAAACACAATTTATGAAACGGCTGTCGTTGTCTTTGCTACTACAAATCGTCCAATTAATTTAATCTTGGTCACCGGCACGCCAGCGGCTACAAGCGACGAAGATAACGACGGCATCCCCTACGCGGTGGAACTCGCTGAAGGCCGCGATCCCTTCTATAAGGACAACGAGATTTTTTATAACGGGTTCTACCCGTCAACTACAAACCGCTGGTTCGCCATGCAGCAATACCGCGATTTCCTCTCGCGCGAAGCGGATGCAGCCGGGCTTGCGGGGTGGACCAATCTGCTCAACACCTCAATGACGCGCGAAGCCGTCATTCAAGGCTTTTTCGGCTCGCCTGAGTTCCAATCGGGCGTGCCGTCGGTGGTGCGTCTCTATCTTGGTTTCTTCAAACGCATACCGGATTCAGCGGGGCTTAAAGGCTGGGTGAGCGCGGTGCGCGCCGGTGCGCCGCTCGGCACAGTCGCCTCTGCATTCGCGCAATCTGCGGAGTTTCAGCTCACCTATGGTGCGCTCACCAACGCGCAGTTCGTCACGCTCGTTTATCAAAACGTATTGGGCCGAGTCCCCGATACGGCGGGCTACAACGGTTGGCTCGCTCAGCTACAGGGCGGACTGTCCCGTGGTGACATGATGGTGGGCTTTACCGAATCTACTGAGTTTCAACTCCAAACGAGTCCCAATGTGTTCGTTATCATGATGTACGAGGGCATGTTACGTCGCGCGGCCGAGCAAGCGGGTTACGATTTTTGGGTGAACTACGTGAACAGCGGAAAGGATGCACTCGATCTTACGCGTGGCTTTTTGAACTCCATCGAGTACCGCAATCGCTTTTTGCCGTAAGGCACTCCTGCGCGTAACAAGCCCTTACTTTTTTACCTGCGGCGCAAAACAGCTTCTTTTTAGGCAGATTTTCCCTAATTTGAGCGTGTTTTGCGCCGCAGGTATTCTGATGCGCTATGCTCCGTTCTCAAGTTAAGAGAACGCCACTATGCTCCACGCCCCGGCCCCCGGATGGGAAGAAATTGCCAACTACCACGATGCTTTGCGCGCCGAGCTCGATGCGGGTTTTTTGCGCGCGGAACGGGTGGACGTGCGGGTGGAAACGCTGGGCCTGATGCCCGGCTGCGAAAGCGGGGCGCGGCTGCTGGTGACTACGCGCGATTGCGAGCGGGCGCGCATGTTGTTGCAGCTTGAGCCCGTTTCCGAAGCCGAGCTCGTCCGGCTTGCGCTTTGCGCTGAGAAGTAAGGCCCTTGTTGGCTCTACAATCGAGAATAACTTTTTTTTGAAAGTAACGCACGTAATGACAACCGACCACACACACGATGACCACGGCCATGAAGATCACAAGCATGCTGGGCACGACGATCACGGCCACGCCCACCACGGCGGTGGCATTAAGCGTTTGCACGAAGGCAAGCGGCTCTCGGAGGCCGTGATTTACCACGGCTTTGTGTATTTGGCTGGGCAAGTGGCAAGCGACCCGACGGCAGACGCGAAGGGCCAAACCGAGCAGTGTTTGAAACAGATTGATGATTTGCTGGAAGAGTCTGGCTCGGCGAAAACGCGTATCCTCTCCGCGACGATTTACTTGCCTTCAATGAGCGATTTCGCCGCGATGAACCAAGCCTGGGAAGCGTGGGTGCCTGCGGGCAACAAGCCAGCGCGGGCTACGGTGGAGGCGAAATTGGCCTCGGCGGAATATCGCGTGGAAATTCAGATTACGGCTTGTACGTATTGATTTAGTTTTGCCCCCTCTCCCTAGGGGAGAGGGCCGGGGTGAGGGTGTTTGCGCATCAAGATTGCTCGACGAAATATTGTTAGGAGTCACCCTCTCCCCAACCCTCTCCCCCAGGGAGAGGGAAATGTTCTACCCGCATTCACCCGCTCTTCATTAAGGACCCCACCATGAACGCCCCGCTCGCCCCCGCCCACGTCCAATCCGCGCAAGCGCCGGTTACGCGCGCGACGTTTGATGAGGTGATGTTCCCCAACTACGCGCCGGCGCAGTTCGTGCCCGTGCGCGGGGCAAACGCGAAGTTGTGGGATCAAACGGGCCGCGAATATATCGATTTCGCGGGCGGCGTGGCAGTGCTGTCGCTCGGGCATTCGCATCCGGCGGTGTTGGCGGCGCTTAATGCGCAGGCATCGAAGGTCATGCATGTTTCGAACTGGATGACCAACGAACCAGCGCTGCGGCTCGGACGCAAATTGGTAGCAGCCACGTTTGCTGATCGGGTGTTTTTGTGCAATTCCGGCACGGAAGCCAACGAAGGCGCGCTCAAAACGGCGCGCAAGTATGCGAGCACGCTTTTCGGTGACAAAAAACACGGCATCGTCTCCACGATCAATAGTTTTCACGGGCGTACATTTTTAGCTGTGAGCGTAGGCGGCACGGAGAAATACACCAAAGGTTTCGGCCCTGTGCCTGCAGGCATTTCGCATGTGCCGTACAACGATGTGGACGCGTTGGCCAAGACTGTAAACGACGACACCGCCTGCGTAATTTTGGAGCCGCTGCAAGGCGAAGGCGGAATGACCCCGGCAAGCCAAGCGTACTTAAACGCTGCGCGCGAGCTCTGCACGAAACACAACGCCCTTTTCATCCTCGATGAAATTCAAAGTGGCGTGGGCCGCTGCGGCGCGCTCTACAACTACATGCAAAAAAACATCGTGCCCGATATTGTGACGAGCGCAAAAGGTTTGGGCTCGGGCTTCCCGATTGGGGCGTTTTTCACCACCAAAAAAATTGCCGACGTGATGCAGCCGGGCACGCACGGCACGACCTACGGCGGCAATCCGCTCGCCTGCGCGGTGGCCGGCGCCGTGTTCGACGTGATCAACACCACCGAGGTACTGGACGGCGTCAAGGCGCGGCATGCGCTGTTCGTCGAAGGCCTGAAGGCCATCAACGCGCGGCGGCGCGTGTTCGCGGACATCCGCGGCGAAGGCGTGTGGCTGGGCTGCGAGC
>JANMDS010000249.1:0-14509 GCA_031376405.1 Betaproteobacteria bacterium | reverse complement strand
GGTTGTCGGAAGGCTTCGCCGATTTTTCCGCCAGCTTGTACCTGCAAACGACCGAGCCGAAGCTGGACAAGTATCTGACCTTCTGGAAACGCAACCAGGAAAAGATTCTGACCAAGAATGAATTCGGCAAACGCGCCAATGATGAAGCCATCAGTCGTGGGCTTGATGCGGTTGCGTACATCGTCGTCAGACTGCGCAATTTCTGCTTCTGGGGTCATAAGGAATGCATCCGGGTCGCCCCGCAGCGCCTCCAGCCGCAGCGGACGTAGGCGTGCCACGTCGTCGGATTGCACTACTCGAATAGAGTAATTCATTTTCGTAGCCATTCTTTGCAATCTCAATACCCAATAAAAAACGCGACCTGGATGAGTCGCGTTTTCTAAATTGATAGGTGAAGCAAACTCCACCCATGACGCCCGCGCGACTAGTTGTTAGGTGTGCCTTTCAAATGAGTTCGCGGTGTCATAACGCTACCTTTCGGGTGTTTCGGAAAATAAATCAATAAACAAATTGGTAGGCACTATTGGACTCGAACCAACGACCCCCACCATGTCAAGGTGGTGCTCTAACCAGCTGAGCTAAGCGCCTTTCGAAGTGGCAATTGACTGGCTGCGCGGGCGAATTTGCGTACTGCGCTACGCAACGTACTGACGTACGCTTGCGTTGCTCGCACGCAACTTCAATCCGCTCGCGGCGTCACTTGCTACTTCTCGTTAAGCCAGATTATGGCACAGGATTTGTAGGGTGCACACTCTACTGGTAGTCCGGTAAATCGACTTTGAAAGGAATTGGCATCACTTCGATGCCTTCTTCCAACAGCTCCAGCGTTTCTTCGCGACTCGCTCGGCCGCGAATATTTTTGTGCGGTTTTTCGTTGTAATGCATGGCTCGCGCTTCTTCGGCGAAATTTTCGCCTACGTTGACCGTGTTTTCGCGCACATGTTTGGCCAGCTCTTGCCTAAGCTGCGCAAAGCGCGGGTGGTCCATGAGTTCACTCATCGCATTCGATACTTGAGGTGTCGTTTGCGTCGCGCGTGAGGTGGTAGCTTCTGAAGCGCTGGTTGCAGCAGGCGCTAAGGCGTCAGCGGTCTGAATATCATCTTGAAAGGCCGTGTTACGGCTTACCCCACCTCGCAAAATCGCAGGGGCGCTCAATTTTTTCTCTATTTTGGTGCTATCGCATAACGGGCAGGCGATCATCGAGTCGGCTTGTTGCCGTTCGTAGTCGTCCCCCGACGAAAACCAACCTTCGAAAGCGTGGCCTTGGGCACACGCGAGATTAAACACACGCATAATCATTAAAGTTTAACGAACTATTTCAAATACGATGCGTAATCACATTCGCGGTTTCGTTGCTCACAAGTTAGATGTTGGCAACAGCGTACACATTGCCTATGAAATGGCAGGCAACGGCCCACCCCTCTTGCTGCTTCATGGCTACCCGCAACACCGGATCATGTGGCGGCACATCGCCCCAGCATTTTTGGCCACGCATACGGTAGTTGTGGCTGATTTGCGAGGCTACGGCGAATCCAGCACACCACCGGACGATGCGGCGCACACGATTTATAGCAAGCGCGCGATGGCCCAAGATATGGTCACGCTGATGCAAAAGCTAGGCTTCGCTCAATTCGCCATCGCCGGGCATGATCGCGGCGCGCGGGTTACCCATCGGCTCCTGCGGGATCACCCGCAGTGCGTCACCCGCGCGGCGGTGCTCGATATCATTCCGACTACCCATTTTTGGGATCACCTGGATTTGAAAACGTCCGTTGGCTACTACCATTGGATGTATCTCGCGCAGCCCGCGCCGCAGCCCGAGGCGATGATCGGCGCGGATCGTGAAGCGTGGATTCGTAAACGCGTGTTGCGCAAATGGGGCGATGAGTCTGTTTTTGAAGCGGAGGTGGTGCAAAGTTATGTCAACGCGTTCACCCCAGAAGTATTAGCCGCCTCGTGCGCAGACTACCGTGCGGGAGCTTCTACGGACATTACCGATGATCGCGCTGATTTTGAGCGCACAAAGGTGAGTGTTCCCCTGTTGGTATTGTGGGGTTCAAAAGGGATTGTGGGCACGTGTTACGACACACTCGCAGTTTGGAAAAGCTACGCCAAAGACCCCGCGCTCGTGCAAGGCCATGCTGTGCCTTCAGGGCATTTTTTGCCTGAAGAGGCCGCGCCTGAAACTCTGGCCGCGATGAAAGCGTTTTTTAGCTAACGGCGCTGAAAATCAAGCCGAGCGCGCTAACGTGGCCTTTCTCTTTGTTGGCGCGAACCAAGCGATAAGCTTCGCGGCTACGCCCGTATCGCTCAGTAAATCTAAATGCCCAACGCCTTGTGCAACCCAAGTATTCCGCTTGGCGAACTTCAACGCAGTTTCGCCCAGCGCGCTGGTCAGCGGCACCAAGCCATCGCCCAGAAAACGCTCTTTCGCCGCACCCGGTGTTGCGCTCAAGCTTCCCGCGATCGCGTAACACGTAACGTCAGTAGGCAAGGGGCTCGTGGTATTGCCCTCGCGCAAATCGGTAATGCCTGCGCTGCGCAGTGTCGTCAAGCGCACGAACGGTGCAGAGTACGGGATCGCTTTTAAGAGCAAATCTACCCAATGCCCGCCGCGCTCCAATGGCGCGCCCGCGTGGGGAGTGCCGAGGAATACGATCTGCTTGAGTTTCGACCTCCATGTTGCGTCGGAATCGTTCAACGCTGCCCGCGTAACGAGACCACCCATACTGTGGGCAACGATTGCGATTTGCGTAACGGCAACGGGCCATTGCGCGACGAGCGCGGTTAGCAGGCGGGAAAATTGTTTACCGTTTTCGGCAATCGGCAATCCGGTGTTGTAGCGGATGTACAAAGGCGTTGCGCCGGTTGCTAGCGAGAGCGCCGCGCCGTGGTCGTGGCCATCGCGTAGCCACTGCTGATCGTTCATGCACAAACCGTGGATGAGGATGATGAGCTTCCCACTTTTTTTTGCAGCGGTATCTCCCACGCGCCACTGCATCGGTATCGCCAGCGGATTGTTGGTGGCAACGAGATGATCGCCCACAACTCCATTGAGCGCAGAAATGAGTGCAAGCTTCGCTTCGCTTTGCACAACCACGTCGGATTTGCCTTGTATCGCGCGCAGGCCCAACGTGGCGCTGCCGCCTACTGCCCGCGTCCCTACACGAATTGTTTTGTAGATGAGCCCAGGCACACCACCCATGCGTCGATCCGGCTTTTTGGAAAAGAGCGTCCACGGCGAGGTAATGGTGTGGTGCAGTGCTTCAGCGATGTCGGTCACGCCTAGCGACGCGTGAGTTGCAAGCTGTGCAATACCGCGCAGTTCAGCGGCAGAAATGGGGAGACGTTTGATCATGGCGCATTGTCCCTCACAAAAAACCCTGCGGCGCAAAAATGCTCCATCTTTAGAGTAATCTCCCCAAAAAGTGCGCTTTTTTGCGCCTGCGGATTTGATCGTAGCGATACAAATATTTTCATCTGTTTTTGAAGCGCGCGGCGGCAGATGAAGCGCGCGGGTTGAGTTCGTAAAACGTGCGCATCCAATTAGCAAGCCACGAGTCAAAGATCACTTAGGGCTTCGCTTCCACGCGAACAAGCGTGCTCGCTGTTTCCAAGGATTTACGCTGATCGAGTTTTAGGTGCAGCGCGTCGCGCTCCGTTTCAATCGCGCACTCACCACAGTGCACTTGCAAACGCCGAGCAGCCGCTTTGCGGGGTTGGCTAGGGGTCATGCGCGGGGTTTGCCTGCGTTCAATGCCTTCATCTACGATCCGTAGCGCACGCATAAACGCCTTCCAGTCCACGGTCAATGGAGCAATCCTCGAAATACCTGCGGCGTAAAAACGGCATTTTTTGGGAGATATCTGCTGAAAAATGCTGTTTTTACGCCGCAGGTATTTCGGGGATTGCTCTCGTGCCACAACGCGCCGTCGCAGTACCATCGCGAAAATTCGACGTGTTTCGAGCGCCTCGGCCCCCAAAAGCGCGCTTTGTTGCAAAAACCATCATTAGTGGAGGCTTGGTTCACTCGATAATATATGCCAAAGTAATTTTTCGCGCATAAAACTCGATAAACTAAGGAAAATCAACGCATTAGCGTGAAGTTAATAGCGGCTACCTTAAGGGCAGTTTGCAAACAGGATATTGACGGGATTCATGGCCTCAATAATACGCAGCATTAAACGCAGCGGTGTAGAAATTTCGCGCCTGGCGCTCACGCTTGCGTTCGGCTTTTTTACGTTTGGCGCACCTGCGTTTGCGCAAGCGTGGAAGCCCGCACAGGACGAAGCCATTGCGCGTTTTCGCGCAGGAGATGCCCGCGCCGCGCTTGCTGCATTGCAGGCGCTTTTAAAGGAGCACCCACAAGAGCTCGGCTTGCGCGCGGATGTGATCGTCGTCGCTCAAAGCCTAGGCGACGACACGCTCGCTTTAGAGCAAGCCAAAAATGTAATGCCTGCGCGTTTCCCAAGCTACGCGCTCTCGCCGCTGGGCCGGTCGGCGCGCACGCAAGGGGATTTCGCGCTTTCGGAAGCGGCGTATACCGAACTTTTAAACCGTCTGCCAGGAAACGTTGATGCGATCGTCGGCCGGGCACTCGCACTTCGGGGCTTGGGCAGGTTGCAAGCGGCGCTTGATCTGGTTGATGCCTTGCCCCGCCAGAATTATGCAAAAACGCAGCGGGCACTGCTGGAGGTGAAAGCATTGGTCTCGGCTTCTTTCGGTAAAGATTTGGAAGTGGTGCGTTGGGCGCTCGAAATGCTTGCACTCGATCCGAACGATGCGGCAGCCCAACGCTACCGCTTCGATGCGCTCAATCGGTTAGGTTTAGTCGATCAAGCGCGGGACGTAACGCCGACAGCGCTCTTGTCCCGCGAGGAGCAGGCGCAAATCGTTCACGATCAACTCATTGCGGAAAGCCGGTTCGTCTCTGTGGATGAAAGCATTCAAGCGTATCGCTTTCGGATTGATCCGGTGATCGAATCACTGGCGGCACTGGAAGCTGATTTTTCTGACACCAAAACGGCGCAACGGGCGCGCTGGGATCGCATCACGCTGTTGCTGGATCGACAACGTTTTGTTGAGGCCAGGGTGCTCCTTCGCCAGGACGAGACTAACCGCGACGCGCTGCCCGCTTGGTTTATTACCGTCGGCGCGCAGGCGCTGCTCGCTGCCCGCGAGCCAACGGCAAGCGTAGCGTGGTTTAAAAAAGCTTTCGCCGAGGGCGTGAATGACGCGGGGGCGCGGGCAACGCTTTTTTACGCATTGTTGGAATCGGAGGATACGGATCAAGCGCTCTCGCACGTTGAAGCGCTCTTGAAACAAGTCACCCAGCCCACGCTTGGCACAGTAATTGACAAAAGTGAATTGCTGCGCCTACAAATTTTGCGTGCGCGTGCGCTGCTCTATACCGATCAGGTCGCAGCCGGATGGACCCAAATTGAGACGTTGGTGGCACAAGCGCCAGCGAATGTTGAAGTGAACATTGTGAAAGCCGAGGCACAAAGTGCGCGCGGCTGGCGGCGCGACGCGATGGAATCGTCGAACTGGATTCGCGGGCAATTCCCAAGCAACGTAGCCGCTACCGTGCAATTGGCAGATGGCTACATGCAGCGCGGCGACCGGGTGGTTTCCCGTGCGTGGCTAGACGAGGCCCGCGCGACCGATCCGGAAAACAGACGCGCCCTACGCTCAGCGCGGGATCGCGCGATCAACGATGCCGGACTCCTGCGGATGGACTACAGCTTGGGCTCAACTGCGCAAGAGCAAAGCGTGGGCAATGCCTCAAAAGAGCGGCGGGCCGAGCTGTCCATCTACTCACCTTGGTTTGTCGATCGCTTCCGGCTAGTTGGGAGCGCGCAACAATTGCGAGATGCCCGTAGCCCCACCGATGTGATCGAGCGCAACATGGGCAGCGTCGGGTTGGAGTGGTCTTCGCTTGACGTGAGTGCAGGCGTGCAGCTGCAAGGGGACAACCAAAATCGCGTCGGTGCATCCGCACGCGTGGCGTATGAGGTCACCGATCAACTGCGTTTGAGCCTAAGCCTGGGGCACGATGACCGAGAGCTTCCCCTGCGTGGCTGGCGGGATAACGTAAGTGTTACCCACGGCAACGTCGTGGCACAGTGGCGTGCGCACGAATCGCAATCGTTTGGCGTTGGGCTGTCAGACGCGCACTTTAGCGATGGCAATAACCGTAGCGAATTCAACGGCTACTGGACGCAGCGTTGGCTTACACAAGCTCACTTTCGATTTGATACTCGACTTGACGCTTACATTGCGCATAATCGTCGCAGCGATGTGGCCTATTTCAGCCCCTCACTGCGCTACGGCGCAGCGCTTAACGCAACGTTTGATTGGGTGCAATGGCGATTTTATGAAAAAAATTTCACCCACCGCTTGAGTCTTACCGCAGGTTTCGATGCCCAACGGGATACGGCTTCAACCGGCCACTACGTCGCACGTTACGACCATGCTTGGATATTCGGTCGTTGCACTGAATTGCGCTACGGAGTCGAGTGGGTTCAGCGTGGATATGATGGCAAACCGGAAAACCGTTTCGGTGCTTCGATGAGCTTTGAGCAAAGGATTAACTTCTGATGCTTCGTTGGCTCATCAGTGCCATCGTGTCGCTCTTCGCTGCGTTCGCGCCAGCGAGCACGCTGCACATCATGAGCTACCACGATGTACGCATTAAACAAGCCGATTTGCCCGACGATTTGGGCGTAACGGTTAGCCAGCTTGCGGGGCATTTCGCGTGGTTTAAGCGCCAGGGTTTTAAAGTGGTGAATTTAGACGACTTAATGGCCGCGCAGCGTGCAGAGCGGGCCTTACCGGAGAAGGCGCTTTTGCTCACCTTCGACGATGGCTTAGCCAGCGTCTACGATTCCGTGCTGCCGTTGTTACAAGTATTTAACTACCCCGCGGTGGTTGCGGTAGTGGGCAGTTGGCTGACGGACTCCACCAAGTTCCCGCTGCGCTACGGACGTGCCGAGGTAGGCCGTAACGCGTTTTTGTCCGAAGATCAGCTGCGCGCTTTGGCGAATTCACCGTTGATAGAGTTTGCCTCCCATAGTTTTGATTTGCACCGCGGCATCGTTGCGAACGACGCGGGCCAAACCCAACCGGCGGCCGTTGTCCGAGTGTGGGATTCCCGATTGCGGGTGCGGGAGTCCGGTACAGAGTACGAGCGCAGAATACGTAGCGATTTGCAAAGTAGCGTTGATACCATCGAACGGCTCACCGGCAAAAAACCGCGCGCGATGGTGTGGCCGTTTGGAGAATTTTCTGGCGCGGGCACGCGCATCGCGCGGGAGCTCGGAATGACCATCGGCATGACGCTCACTGAAGGGCGTAATGAAATTCCCGGTACGATCATAAGCTTAAAGCGCAATTTAGTTTCTACCCGAACTGATTTGAATCGCCTAGCCGTGATGCTTTCCGAGCGAGAGCATTCCCCCGTTCGGTTTGTTGAAGTCTCGCTTGCGCCGATGGTTTCGATGTCTGCGCCAGCGCGAGAAACGATGCTCGATAGGCTCTTGGATCGGGTGGTTTCGCTCGGCGCAACCCACGTAATCATCCCAGCTTGGACGAGCGAACCCACGCCGCGTGCATTGTTCGATACAGTACACGCGCCGAGCATCGATCTGATGAATCGAATTGCCTGGCAATTTCGTACCCGTTTGGGGGCAAAAGTTTTTGCGCGTTGGCCTGCCGCGCGTTCGGATGGTTCCCTGGCGAGCGGTTTGCAGCACCTTGCTGGCTTGAATGATCTGATTGACACCGTAGCGCTCTCCGGCGTGGTGTTCGACTTTGAAACGACCGAGATCGCAACCGAGCGGATTCGCCCGCTCGCAAAAATTGTGCGGGATTCCCACCCCGATGATGACATCGTGATCGCAGGACTTGGGCTCCAAGCCAGCAGCCGCCAGCAGCTCAACCGGTTGCTCGCGCCCGAACTTCACATAAACGCTACCTTAATTGCAGGCGGCAACGTCTCAGCGCTTACCGATCCTGGGCAACAAGTGAAGAACGCAACGTGGATTGAGTTCGACGCAGCGGAAGCAAATGCTACGCTTGTTCAATCCATGCGAATATTGCAGCGTGAAGGTTGGCTTAATTTCGGATGGATCAACGATCAGCCGCTCGTTGACCAGCCTGCGGTAAAAAACGTGGCGACAGCGTTTTCCCGACGGGCGGAGTTGCGATGAACTTCCCACACTGGACCGAAGCGATACATTGGATACTGTTTGATTTCACATTTGTGTATCCACTTTTCATGGCCTGGTTTTGGATGGTAGCGGGCTTAATGTTTTGGATTAAACATGAGTGGCGCGTGGACCCAAAAGTACCACCAAAACTCAAAGCCTATCCGCCGATTACCATCATCATCCCGATGTACAACGAAGGTGATACCGCGCGCGAAACGGTGGCGCAGGTGATGCGCCAAAAATACCCAGATTTTGAAGTGATCGTCGTAAACGATGGCTCGAAGGACCAAACCGGCGCCATTTTGGACGAACTCATGCTTGCTTACCCAAAGCTACGAGTGATACATCAAGCTGAAAATCAAGGCAAAGCGATCGGGCTAGATACAGCGGCGGTATTTGCCAAAACCGAATTTTTCTTGTGTATCGATGGCGATGCCCTGCTTGATGAAGATGCGGCGATATGGATGATGTGGCACATGGAGCACGGCCCGCGCGTGGCGGCTGTTACTGGCAACCCACGGGTACGCAATCGCTCTACGATTTTGGGGCGGCTGCAAGTGGGCGAGTTTTCGTCCATCATCGGCTTGATTAAGCGCGCACAGCGTATTTATGGTCGGGTGTTCACGGTCTCAGGCGTTGTCGTGCTTTTCCGACGGGCGGCGTTGCACGACATCGGCTACTGGTCGCCTGAGATGTTGACCGAAGATATTGATGTCAGTTGGAAGCTGCAGCTGCGCAGTTGGGATATCCGGTTCGAGCCCCGTGCCTTGGTGTGGATTTTGATGCCAGAGACCTTAATTGGGCTTTGGAAACAACGTCTTAGATGGGCCATGGGCGGCATTCAAACGCTCGGAAAATACGCGCCGCTTTTCTTCGTTTGGCGCTGCCGCCGCATGTGGCCGGTGTATCTTGAGTTTTTAATTAGCGTCATATGGGCGTACCTTATGTCGGCGGCGGTGGTGCTGTGGGCGCTTGGCGCATTGGGTGCGAGCTTGCCAAGTTGGTTGTGGGTTGCTACGCTACTTCCTGGGTTTAACGGATTACTCATTGGCGTGACCTGTATGGCGCAAATTGGCGTGTCGTTGTTCATCGACAGCCGCTATGATCATAAATTATCTAGGGTGTATTCCTGGATGATCTGGTATCCCGTTGCCTATTGGATTCTGAACACTGCCACCACCATTTGGGCGGTACCCAAAACACTGATGCGAAAACGTGGCTCACGCGGGCGCTGGACGAGCCCCGATCGTGGTGCACACATGCTTGGTGCTCCCGCAAGCGTTGCGACATCTGCGCAAGCCGGTCCGGGCACGCCATGAAACAAAAAGTGTTCAAAGTGCCGAATCACGACGCGAGCCCCATCAATGTATTGCCGGGCTTGGCACTTAACGCCGCAGCGAACGAAGATGTACCTTTGCGCGAGCGCCCGCCAATAGTGGAAGCGCCGGGCTTGCTGATTAGCTTTAACCGCTCGGGAATATTAATCACCAGCGCGCTATTGGCGGCCTTTACCGCGTGGTCCATCACCCGCGTGTTTTTGTTTTTAGCGTGGTTAGCGGGCGCAAATTCATTGGATTACCATTTCATCGCGCTGGGTGGAATTGAAGGCGTCTATCAGGCCATTGCGAGTTTCGTTACGGGCGTGGCCATTTTGTGCGGCGGACTTTTTGCATGGGCGTTTTACAACTGGGTGCGCTTTCATGGCCCAGATCGTCGGCGTGAACCAAAATCCATCACCGACCGCGCGGTGGCCGAGCGCTATGGTTTACCCCCGCCGCTGGTGTGGCGCTGGCAGTACGCAAAATGGCTGCGGGCGCACCACGACGATCGCGGCGTAGTGGTCGGCGCTGAATCCAATTTAGGCACTTGGATTCGCGGTCAAGAAGAGGTACATCCTGTTATCAAACCCAACACGTTTGACATCCTGTACTTGAGCGCACGCAGCCGACTGTGGCGCAAGCAAGCCAGCGCTAAGCGCGACTTTTAGCACACAAAAATACCCTAATTCCATGGGGATAATCGTTAGAAGCAGCGCTTTTTACGCCGCAGGTTTTGCTGGTAGCTCAATCGAAAATAGAAGACGCGAACGCACCCAACCCGTCGCCAACCAAATCCAGCAGCGAATCGCTGCTGTCGGCAATAGATTCGCCTAGCGTTGACGAAACGCTTTCGACTAAACCAGAATCGGCGAGCGCATCGGCCACTGATTCCGCGCGGCCAGACCAATCGACACTTTGCGCGATGTTCGATACGCTCGACAGCGCATCGCCCAACGCCGATTGCTCGCTTACCGCGCGCGCAAATCCTTCAATGCCCGCGCTGGTGTTGCCCACCAACTCATCCGCCGTGGGCAAAGCAGACGCCGCGTCGTTCAAAACCACGGGTGCACCCACGCTGGCGCGTGAACCCACATGTCGCGTACTGCGCGCGGCGAAATGGGCGAGCGCCCACAGGGCATCAGCTGCGAGTTCTGCGCCCGAGTAACCCTCGCTGTAAACCACCGTGCCACCGCTGTGTGAGGACGTGGGCGAAGGTGGGCGCGCGGGTACCTGTTTGCCCCGCTCTTTTAAATAATGATCGATCGCTTTTTGCGCCGCATTGCGGTCAAACACCGAAATCGGTGCACGGCAATATTCGCACGCGTTTTGTTTCGCTAAATTAACCGGTGCCGCGCAACCTGCGCAGCGAATCTGCTTCACCTCTGCGGCGAGCTTAGTGCGTTCAGCGGCAGTAAGTTCCCGCACAAATTTCTTCTCAGTGAGAAATTGATAAAAACTGATGAGCCGCCCATGCCCCTTGCTGCAACTTTGGTAGTTAAAACGTGAACCTTGCATGACGTCTTGTACATTTTTTAATGTGGAACGACAGCGTACGCAGCCCAAGCCCTCGCTCCACTTGGGCGTTGATATGCCCGGTGCGGCGTGCACCAAACGAAAAAGCTCTACCACGCCATCGGGCGAGAGCTGTGTGCTCTCGGCGGTGTCGAACCACAGGGCGTTACAGCCGTGGCAGGCATCGACGACTACGCTGTTGCCATAGTGCGCAGGCAGCGTGTGCAGCTTCATTGTCGTGGCGCAATTTGGGCAACGGCCGGAGGCTTGTGTGTTCATGGGTGTTTGTGTAGTCCCCGCGTTACTGTTTGACGATTGGGAAAGTGTAATGCGCCCAGCGGGTTTTTCACAGCGCCCACGCTGCGATTTACGTTACCGATCCCGCGTTTCGTCGCATCTACGTTTGCTTAAAAAAAGATGCAACCATTTGAAGCATTCTGCGCTTGGAAAGTGAGTCATTTTGGGGAAGATAAATTCGAAAAAGGGTTGTTTTTACGCCGCAGGTATTGTGCAAAAAATTCAAGAAAACGCCATTTTCAACCGCGCGCTTAGCGATTGATCTCGCAAGATCTCGCGTGCCGCATTAAAGCCCGGTTGCCCTGAAACGCCCCCGCCTGGGTGCGTGCCCGAGCCGCACATATAAAGCTGCTTGATCGGCGAGCGGTAACTGCCGTAACCCAAAACTGGCCGGGCAGACCACAGCTGATCGAGCGTCATGTGGCCGTGAAAAATATCGCCGCCAATCAAGCCGAATTTTCGCTCCAAATCCAATGGCGTAAGCGTTATGCGCCCCAGCACAGAGGCTTTGAAGTTGGGCGCAAAGCCATTTACTGTATCAATAACGTAATCGGCAACCGTCTCCCGCAAATCATCCCACGATTGCCCGTTTGCAGGCTGAAACGCAAAGTGTTGGCAAAACAAGCTCGCCACATGCGCACCCTTCGGTGCAAGCGAATTATCCACAGTGCTCGGTATCAAAATTTCCACAATCGGCGCTTGCGAATATCCCTGCTGCTTGGCCGTTGCGTGCGCCGCATCCATGTACGCCAAACTTGGTGCCATGATGATGCCGCTGGCGTGGTGTTCGCCGGGCTCGGGCAGGCAAGTGAAGCGCGGCAGCTCTGCAAGCGCCACGTTCATGCGAAGCGTAGCCGATTCGCTGCGGTAGTGACGCATGCGATTGCGAAAATCTTCAGAGAGCGCGGTCGGGGCAACGAGCTTTTCGAAGAGTATTTTCGGGTGGGTGTTCGACACCACGATATCTGCATCAAACGTGCGCCCGTCCTCAGTGGTGATGCTTTCTGCGTCGCCTTTAAAGTCCGTGTTCACCGATTTCACCGGCGCGCTCGTGTGCAGCGTAACGCCCGCATCCGTGCACGCGCGGGCCATCGCCTGGGTAATTGCGCCCATGCCACCGATTGCGTGACCCCAAATGCCAGGCTTGCCATTTACGCCGCCGAAGCAGTGGTGCAGCAACACGTACGCCGAGCCGGGATGATCCGGGCTGGCGTAGTGGCCGACGATGGAGTCAAAACCAAACGCTGCTTTAATGGGCTCGCTTTCAAACCATTCGTTCAGCAAAGTCGTCGCGCTTTTGGTGAACAAGCCCAGCACATCCGCGCGTTGCGATCCGCTCAATTGCCGCATGCGGTTTGCAAGCCCAGGCAGAAGCTCCCAGCATGCGCTCAAATCCGCCAAATTCGGCGGCGGGCGCAGCGCCAAATCGCGCAATACATTTGCAACACCATCGAGCATTTCGTAGTAGCGGGGCAAGGCTTGCGCATCCTTTTGCGAAAACTTCGCCACCTCGGCTTGCGTGCGCGCCAACCCGCCGCCTACCTTCAAATACTGGCTCGCATTCAAAGGCAAGAAGTTCGAAATTGGGCGCTCAACAATGGTTAAATCGTAGCGGGATTTAAGCGCCATGTCTGCGATGATCCGCTCGTGCAGCAAGCTCACCGTATAGCTTGCCATCGAGTTACGAAAACCTGGGGAAAACTCTTCCGTTACCGCTGCGCCACCCACCACTGGGCTGCGCTCGAAAACATGCACTTCCATCCCGGCGCGGGCTAAGTAAAAGCCGCAGACCAGTCCGTTGTGTCCGCCGCCCACAATGGCGGCGCGTTTGCGTGTACTCATAACCGAATTGTGCCGGATAAGTGCAGCGAACTTGCAATCCAGCGGCGTTCCCCCGCAATTCGTCACACGGGGCTGGCATTCAAAATTTATACGCTGGATACTGCGTGTGTTGCCAAAATAATCGGAGCACTTCTATGAACACTTTCCTTCGGATAACAAAAAAATCAGCCTTCGCGCTCACTATACTTGCCACGGTCGGGGCGTTGCTCACCTTGGCCTTCGCGTTGTGGGCGCCCATTTCGGGCTTTACGCTGAACTTTTTTGACGCCGAATACGATGCACACGCTTTGGTCGAAACCGGCTTTTTTGAGTGGATGGCGCTCTTCCTCGGTACATCCATTGCGTACTTCTTCGGCGCCCTCGTTGTACTCTTCGCTTTGGCTTTCGGCGGCTCTGTGTTGGTTCTCACACTACTTTTCGTAGCCCTCAGTCTCGTTCTGGGCGCACTCGCGCTGGTTTCTCCAATCCTGGTGGTCGCTGGGCTTGTGTGGCTGGGTATGTGGGCAGTGCGGCGGATCGCCCGACGGAACGTCAACTCCGTTGCCTGATGGAGCCTGACTAACGCGAAATTGGCGCGTAAGTATTACCAATGGCCGCAGGGACGTGTATCATTCAACGATGACCTTTTCGCAATTTTGTATTTACGCACTTCCCGCGCAGAGCCGCAATGGCTCCGTGTTGTCGCGCTCCGCGTAAGCGGCACACTAAACTCTCCCCTTTCGCTGGTTGGTCATTTTTGAGAAATCGTCCTTTTATGGGGAGATAAATCTCAAAAAGTGCCGTTTTTACGCCGCAGGTTTTGTGTACTTTTAAAGAGATTTCATTCATGTTTGACGTTCAACTTCTCCGCACGCAGCTCGCCGATACGGCAGCGCTTTTAAAACATCGCAATTTTGAGTTGGATGCGTCGGCTTTTGAAACGCTCGAAGCCGAGCGGAAGGCCATTCAGAGCCAAACGCAAGATTTGCAGGCCCAGCGCAATTCCACTTCGAAGCAAATCGGCATGGCAAAAGCGAAGAGCGAAGATGTTGCGCCGATCATGGCGCAAGTAGCGGGATTGGGCGAAAAACTCACCGCCTGCGAAGCCCAGCTAAGCGCGGTACAAGCGAAAATGGATGGGATCTTGCTTTCGATTCCTAATTTGCCGCATGCCTCGGTGCCGCTGGGCAAAGGCGAAGCTGAGAATGTGGAGGTACGCCGTTGGGGCACACCGCGCGTATTTGATTTCGCAGTGAAAGATCATATCGCCATTGGCGAAGGTTTGGGCGGCATTGATTTCGATGTGGCCGCAAAATTATCGGGCGCGCGCTTCGCCGTATCCGGCGCGCG
>JANMDS010000593.1:0-9389 GCA_031376405.1 Betaproteobacteria bacterium | reverse complement strand
GCAGCGATACCCGTGCGGCGCTACGTGCGTTTTTCGGGGTGGATGCGCAGGCGATTGTGGCTGCGGCCAAGCGGGCGGTTGGGTAATACCTGCGTTGCGGATTTGCTTGCAATTGAGGCGTAGTCCGCCTCGTTTTATTTCAATGTAACGATTGCGCGAGTGCGTCGAGCGGGCTTGTCGTCCCGCCAGCCGCCACTTTAAGTACGTGCGTGTAAATCATTGTTGTGCTCACGTCGCTATGGCCGAGTAATTCTTGAACGGTGCGAATATCTGTGCCCCCTTGTAGCAGATGGGTTGCGAAACTGTGGCGAAGAGTGTGTACGGAAACCGGCTTGGCAATTCCTGCTTTACCGACTGCGATTTTTAGCGCACGCTGCACGCGCTCCTCATAAAGATGATGTCTGCGCTCAACGCTGCTACGCGGATCAATTGAAAGGGTAGGGGAAGGAAATACCCAATACCACGCCCACGTGCTGCCGATGTTTGGGTATTTCGCAGAAAGCGCGAATGGCGTTTCCACGCCGATGCGCCCAGCTTGCCGATCAACTTCCCATTGCGCGCGGGCGGCGAGCAATTGCGCTCGCATTGCAACAATCATTGAGTGCGGCAACATGACGACCCGATCCTTCCCGCCTTTGGCCTCGCGCACGATAATTACGCGCCGATCAAAATCTAAGTCTTTTACCCGCAACCGCATCGCCTCCATCAAACGCATCCCCGTTCCGTAAAGAAGGCGCGCAAGAAGCGCAGGCGTAGCCTCTAGATAAGCGAACACGCTTGCCACCTCCTCGCGGGTTAGCACGCTCGGGATGCGTTTTTTACTCTGCGGGCGATTGATGCCCTCCAGCCAGGGCAAATCAATCGCCAATACTTCACGATACAAAAACAAAAGCGCGCTGAGCGCCTGATTGTGAGTGGAAGTGGAAACTTTACGTTCGGTTGCAAGCATCGTCAAAAACGCTTCCACTTCGGGCGCGCCCATCTCGCGCGGGTGTCGCATAGGCGCGCCTTCGCGCGCCTGCCATCGGATGAAATATTTAATCCAATGAAGATACACTTTCTCAGTCGAAAGGCTATAGTGCAAGTATCGAATACGTTCACGGACTTGGTCTAGCAGCCGAATGGAGCGAAGCGCGGGCGTGCGGGGTTTCATGGTATTTTTATAACTGTATAAATAAACAGTATATATGCTTGAAAGCCCTATTTCAATACGTTTCCAGGAGAAAAGCATGTCCAGATTATCCCGCAGCGCCCAGATTATCCCGCAGGTTTTGCGGTATACATTACGTTAGGCCTCATAGGAACCCCCGTGGACGCTCTCACATTTCTGACGAAGCTTCTTGAGTTCGGCGCTTGGCCTGCGGCAGCAATCGCCGTGATCCTCGTGCTGCGGAAGGAACTTCAAGCACTGCTGCCGAATATCAAGAAGTTCAAGGCCGGTCCGCTTGAAGTCGAATTGGAGCGCGTGGTCAAGGAACTAGAAGCAACGAAGAAAGTAGCTGCGGCAGCTGAAGCAACTGCACAGGTTGTAGCTGCCAAACTCGATGAAGGCGAAGAGAAGACTGAAACACCCAAAGCGTCACTCAGCGTCGATGCTAAGCCAAGCCCTCCGGTGAGCGAGATTGAACTCAAGATCCTAAAGGCTATGGTCGAGAGTAGGTTTGTCACCCGCTCTGTGTCCGGCGTTGCAAAGGACTCTGGCCTGTCAAAAGGCATCGTTCAGGCAACATACGGCACTCTCATCGCGAAAGGCATGATTGAGCAAGTCGAGAATGCAGAAGGCAACCTGCGCTGGCGAGTTACTGCTCTTGGTCGCGTCGTCGCGAATGAGGCCTAACCCCTCGCTCAAAGGGAGCACCAACGGCGGGCCACCAGGCCCGGTCTGGTGGTACGCGGTACATTTTCACCAGCCCAGGCCTGGCGTCCCACCGTCGGCGCCCCCTTAGCTCGAACGTTGAGGCTGTGCAAAAACCCGCCGAGCGAAGTCATCAACGTTGCGGTCTCAAACGTTAAAGAATGACCGAAAGATTGATGAATTGGGGCTCGTATGGCACGCTACAAACCCGTTGATCGAAACCCCAAATTCATCCCAGTGGTATTGTCCGAACAAATTGTGCCGGGCACATTTGAATTCGCCCTAGATCACCTGATCGATCACGAGCTGGATTTATCGGCCCTTGATGCAAAATTTAAGAACGATCAATCAGGCGCTAGCGCCTACGACCCTCGCGTCATGTTAAAGATCGTGTTGTTCGCCTACTCCAGAGGGTTGATTAGCAGCCGCAGCATTGAGCGCGCCTGCCAGCACAACGTGCAGTTCATGGCGCTATCTGGGGATCAATGCCCAAGCTTCACCCACATCGCCAAGTTCGTGCGTGAATTGGGCGATCAAATCAAACCTCTGTTCACCCAAGTGCTGCTCACCTGCGACCGCATGGGACTGATTGGCAAAGAACTGTTTGCCATTGACGGGGTAAAACTTCCCAGCAACGCCAGCAAAGAGCGTAGTGGTACTCATGCCGAGCTCTTGCATCGGGCCGAGCGATTAGACAAAGCCGCGGCCAAGATCCTCGCCACGCACCGCGAGCAAGACCAAACCAAGGCAGAGTCTGACCTCAATCAACGCCGCCAATCCCAGCTTGATCGCATTCGCAAAGAGGCCCAAGCGATGCGAGAATTCGTCGCCACGTTCGAGCCCAAGCGCAACGCCAAAGGGGGCGAGCTCAAGAGCAACGTCACCGACAACGAAAGCGCCAAGATGGCCACCAGCAAAGGCGTGATTCAAGGTTATTCAGCGCAAGCGGCAGTCGATCACGCGCATCAAGTCATTGTCGCCGCTGACGTCCTTGGCAGCGGCAGCGAACAAAGCGCCTTGCTGCCCATGGTCGCTTTGGCCAAACCCTACGCCACGCCCTCCACGATCATGACTGCTGACGCGGGCTACCACAGCAACGCCAACATCGCAGCATTGCAAGCGCAGAACATCCCTGCGCTGATTGCCGATAATGCAATGCGAGCGCGCGACGAACAGCTGATCGATCAAGCCAAGTACAAGGGCAAGCCCGACCCGCTGCACGACAAATCAAAGCGCAAGTCAAAGTTGGCGGCACAGCCAGCGCAGTTCAGGCCGCAAGATTTCACCCACGACCCAGAGACCAACACGTGCATCTGCCCGGCGGGCAAGCCGATGTACAGCAACGGTGCGCACTGCATAGTCAATGGCCGCGAGCACCATAAATTTACCGGCAGCAAGGGGTCGTGCCTGCCCTGTACGATACGAGCGAAGTGCCTACGCACCCCAGAGAAGACAGAAGTGCGGCAGGTCGCGATTTTTTACAAAAATCAGCCCAGCCCGAATGAAGCAACTGAGCGAATGAAGCGCGCCATCGACAGTGCGCAAGGGCGGCGCACCTACAGCCTGCGCATGGGCACGGTCGAGCCGGTGTTTGCAAATCTGCGGCACAACAAACAGTTAAACCGCTTTACGCTCAGAGGGCGATGCAAGGTCAGTACGCAGTGGCATCTGTATTGCATGGTTCATAACATTGAGAAGATTGCCAATCGGTCGCATTGAGAAAATGCGCGGCAAGGTCAACGGTAAAACCAATCAGATTTGCGTGCGCAGCAATTTAGCGAACGGATCGAACGGTTCGATACACTAAACGCGATGAATGCAAAAAACGATAAACCTATCGCACAGCAACCCAATACCCGCCACAATCGGGTTTTTGCACAGCCTCGTTAGGCGTCAAGAGTCGCATCGGTAGTATTCGCGTGGAATCTGCTGCCTTTGAAACGTAGTCGCGTCAAAATGAACCGGAGATGAAGATGGAGAGCACACCGCAGCCCAAGCACTTCCAGCCAGGCGAAGGCAAGAGCTACAAGATCGGCAGAATGACAATGACATTCAAGACCACAGCCAGTCCCGATTGGAACGCTTACACGGTCTGCGAAGCCATCGAACCTCCGGAATCTGGTGCTGGGTATCACAGGCACCCGACCTACGATGAGACTTTCATCATTTGCGAGGGGCAATACGACTTTCGCCTCGACGGCCGGTTGCTAAAGCTCAGCCCCGGGGACGTGGTGTTCGTTCCCAGAGGGACGCCGCACGGCTTCATAAGCATAGGCCCTGAGGTCGGTCGCCAGATAATCATCAGCTCTCCTGGCGGCATCTTCGATGCCATGATCGCTGAAGTCACGATGCTTGACACCGGTAGCCCAACGCGCCAAGGCTCGGAAGAAGCAAAGGCCATCGCGACGAAGTACGGGCTTGAGTTTCTGTCCTCGTAAGCCGTCCCAATACGTTCGACACCGTGAGGTATTGCGAGGCCACATTGACGCCTAACCCGTCCATCGAGGGGATGCCCAAAAGGCTGCGCCTTTTGTGCACCCCTCATATCAAACGTTCGCCGATTAGCTCTCGCGCGGTTCGGAGCGCGAGGACGACACCGCATTCGTGACCCAACAATCTGCGGCCTGAGGTGGGCGCCCCCCTGGCACCTCCTAGCCGCTCGAAGCACCACGGGTATTTCACATTTCAAGCTCCACTGCCGCACAATAGCGCCAATCCATTCAAAGCAACAGCATGAACTTTTCCCTCGCAATACACGGCGGCGCAGGCACGCTGCGCCCTGAAGATTTCCCCGAAGCGCTGGCGCGGGAGGCGCGGGCGCATTTGCATGCGGCGCTCTCTGCGGGCGCGGAGGTGTTGAAGCAGGATGGCTCGTCGTTGCTGGCCGTGGAGGCGGCGGTGAAAGTGTTGGAAGATTCGCCCCACTTTAATGCTGGGCATGGCGCGGTGTTTACCCACGAAGCAACGATTGAATTGGACGCCTCCATCATGGACGGCGCGACGCTCGCAGCTGGGGCGATTGCGGGCGTGCAGCATGTGAAAAACCCGATTACGCTAGCGCGGGAAGTGATGTTGCGCTCGCAGCATGTGTTCCTCGTGGGCGCGGGAGCGGAAGCGTTCGCCAAAACTTGCGGGGTAGAAATGGTGGAGGCGAGCTACTTTCACACCGAGCGCCGTTTGCGTGAGCTGCGGGCGGTGCAAGCGCTTGAAGCCTCGGGGGCGAAACGCTTCGGCACGCTGGAGGCGTCGGATCTAAAACTACCCGATAAAAAATTTGGCACGGTAGGCGCGGTGGCGTGCGACCGCGCGGGGCATCTTGCTGCGGCCACCTCCACCGGCGGGCTCACCAATAAGCGCTGGGGGCGCGTGGGCGATTGCCCCATCATCGGCGCGGGCACGTACGCCGACGACGCAACCTGCGCGGTGTCCGCCACCGGCCACGGGGAATATTTCATCCGCGCGTGCGTGGCGAGCGATATCGCCGCGCGCATGCGTTATGCGGGCGTGGGCCTCGAAGCGGCGGCTCACGCCGTGGTGAACGGCACGCTGGTACAGCTCGGCGGTAAGGGCGGCATCATCGCGGTGGATGCTAAAGGCAACATTACCCTGCCCTTCAACACCAACGGGATGTATCGCGGCGCGCTGCGCGAGGGGGAAGCAGCATTTGTAAGCATTTATCGGGATGATTGAGTAAAAATACCTGCGGCGTAAAAACAGCTCTTATTGAACTTTATCTCCCAAAAAATGATGGTTTTTTAAGCCCGCATCCTGTGTCCGCTCATTCCGTCGCAAAATAGAGTGATGTCTCGCTTCATCCCTGGCAACGCGATCACGCTTTTGTGCAATGGTGCGCAGTACTTCCCCGCGCTCATCACCGCCATTGATCGGGCACACGCGTCGATATTTCTGGAAACCTACATCTTCGCTGCGGACACCACGGGCTTTGCAGTGGCCGCAGCGTTAAGCGCGGCGGCGCGGCGCGGTGTGGCGGTTCACGTGCTCATTGATGGTTACGGGAGCAAGGCTTACTCCGATGCGCCGCTGCTCAATGGCATGCGCAGCGCGGGCGTGCGCGTAGCGCTGTACCGACCGGACGTATTTCGCAATGTGTGGCGGCGCACGCGGCTTCGCAGGCAACATCGCAAATTGGTGGTGATTGACGGCGCGACTGGGTTTATCGGTGGCATCAATGTGATTGATGATTTGCACACCCCGCGCCACACCCCGCCACGCATTGACTTTGCGGTATGCGTAAAAGGCCCCGTATTGGCCCAAATGGTCAGCGCAACCAACCGGTTGTGGAACATCGTGCGGCTATCAAGCCCCACTGAGCGACTGCCTGCCGCAATTATCGTTGCGGCGAGCACCCAGCCCGCTGGCGACTTGCTTGCTAAGGTCGAAGTGCGGGATAACTTTCGCAATCGCAACAGCATTGAGTACGCCTATCTCGCGGCACTTCGCAATGCTCAGCACCACGTCACGCTTGCCAGTGCCTACTTCTTACCTGGGCAGCGTTTTCGACGTGAAATGCTAGACGCGGCCAAACGCGGCGTGCGCGTGCGCCTGCTGGTGCAAGCCCGCACTGAATACGCGTTACTCAATTGGGCAAGCAGGGCGCTCTACGGTCAGCTTCTGGGCGGTGGGGTTGAAATTTACGAATACACCCATAGCTTCTTGCATGCGAAAGTGGGTAGTATTGATGATGCGTGGGCCACCGTGGGCTCGTCGAACATCGATCCGTTTTCGCTGTTGCTCGCGCGCGAAGCCAATATTGTGGTGCGCGACGCCGCGTTTGCGCGTGAGCTGCGCGAAGAGGTCGATGCGCTCGTATTGAAAGGCGCCACCCAACTCGCGCAAAATACGTGGAGCGAGCGCAGCCTGGCCACACGCGCATTGCACTGGACGACCTACGGAGTCGTTCGGGCAATGGTGGCGTTTTTTGCCTTTGGTGCGCGCGATTACCGAACTTAATAAATAGAGATTTAATGCGACCTTCCCCCAGCGGTGCCCTGCCTGGCCCTGCAAAAAGTGAATTAAATATTTGGAGCGCACTGCGCCCGCTCACGCCGTTTTTAAAGCCGCATTGGCTGCGCCTAGCGTTTGCGATGGTGTTTTTGCTGGCCGCAAAATTGGCTACGGTTACCGTGCCTATTGTGTTCAAACACATCATCGATGGCTTTCAAGGCGATAAGGCGAAATGGGCCGTGCCTGTCGCCCTACTTTTGCTGTACGCAGCCTTGCGTATCGCTACTACATTGTTCGCCGCGATTCGTGAGTTTTTCTCGGATAAAGTCGTGCAAAACACCGTGCGCCACGCCGCGCTCAATGTGTTTAATCATTTGCATGGGCTCTCGCTACGCTTTCACTTAAGCCGACAAACCGGCGGATTAACTCGTGATGTGGAGCGCGGTACACGGGCCATCTCCACGCTCATCTCATTCGTGTTCTTTTCTATCTTCCCGACGCTGGTAGAAATCGCAATGGTAAGTGCGATACTCTTCACGCAATACGATTGGGTGTTCGTAGCCATTACCGTCACCACCCTCACCGCCTACATCGTATTTTCTATCGCCGTTACCGAGTGGCGCACCGGCTTTCGCAGGGCAATGAACGAGCTGGACAGCAAAGCCAACACCCGCGCGATTGATAGCCTGCTTAACTACGAAACGGTGAAGTATTTCAACAACGAACACTACGAAGCGAAACGCTACAACGAGAGCTTGCAGCGCTGGGAGGCCGCAGCCGTAAAGAGCCAAACTTCGCTTTCGATGCTGAACTTGGGTCAATCCATCATCATCGCTTTGGGCGTAACGGCCATGATGTGGCGCGCGGTGTTGGGGGTTACCAACGGCACCATGACGGTGGGCGATTTGGTGTTGGTCAACGCCTTCATGATTCAGCTCTACATGCCGCTTAATTTCCTAGGTGTGATGTACCGAGAAATCAAGCAAGCGCTGGCCGATTTGGAGCGGATGTTTAAGCTTACCCAAGAGCACACCGAAGTGCCAGATCGCGCGAGCGCGCTGGCGTTTGCGGCGGAGCACATCGCGGTGAAGTTTGAAGATGTCATGTTCTCTTACGAATCAGATCGAGAGATTTTGAAAGGCGTGTCATTCGAAATTCCTGCCGGGCAAACGGTAGCCGTCGTGGGTGCAAGTGGCTCGGGAAAATCCACTTTAGCGCGTCTACTCTTTCGCTTCTACGATGTCTCGAGCGGGCGCATCACGTTTAATGGTGTGGACATTCGTGATTACACCCAAGCCACCGTGCGCGCAGCCATTGGCATCGTGCCCCAAGATACCGTTTTGTTTAATGATTCCATTGGCTACAACATTCGCTACGGCAAGCCGGAGGCGAGCGAGAGCGAAGTGAAGAACGCGGCCCGCACCGCGTACATAGGACCCTTCATAGAATCCTTGCCCCAGCAATACGAAACCCCTGTGGGCGAGCGAGGTTTAAAACTTTCGGGTGGCGAAAAGCAGCGCGTAGCGATTGCCCGCTGCGTGCTCAAAAACCCGCCGCTGTTAATCTTAGACGAAGCCACCTCCGCGCTAGACTCCAACTCAGAGCGGGCCATTCAAGGCGAGCTCAAAGCCATCTCGGAAAATCGCACTACGTTGGTCATCGCGCACCGTCTCTCCACCATCGTAGAGGCCAACCAGATTTTGGTGATGGAAGCGGGCACGATCGCCGAGCGTGGCACCCACGCGGAGCTGCTCGCGCTTGATGGACGGTATGCAAAATTGTGGGCTCTGCAGCAAAAAGAAGCGGTGTAGAACCACAGAAATTTACACTGAAACACATGTTTTTTTTCAGGAGATAAATCCTGAAAATGGCCTGAATTGCGCCGCAGGTTTTCTTGAACACTACGTCTCGACTAGTTTCGGTCAACGTGGTGGGCGCTAAATTTTTCTACGGATTATCGGAGGTGCGAGTTGTGGATGCGAATTCGTACAATGCGGTGGTGAACACGCGCCCCAACCTGCTCCTCTCCAACGCCGCTCGCCCCGCAACCTTCAACGTATCGGCCATCAATGAGCTCGGTACGCACGAAGAGATTGCCATCGCGGGCGAACACCCGCTTACGCTTTACGTAGATCGGCGGGAAATTTTGACTATCATGACCTTGGGCGCGGCGCCCGAGGCGCTCATCATCGGTTACTTGCTCAATCAGCGATTGATTGAAAGCGTGCAGGAGCTGGTAAGCGTACAGGTAGATTGGGAGACCAACGCGTGTGCGGTAACCACCCATCACGGCTTGCGCGGGCTCGACGAAAAAATGGCTAAGCGCACCAAAACTACAGGCTGCGGCGAGGGCACGGTATTCGGCGATTTGATGGCGGAAATTGACTCGGTGAAGCTGCGCGAGGATGTGCGTATTTCACAAGCCACGTTGTACGCGTTGCAAGAAGGCGTGCGCCACCACGAGACGATTTACAAACAAAGCGGGGCCGTACACGGGTGCGCCCTCTTCTCCCCGCATCACCAAACTGCGGAACTACTTTATTTCGTAGAAGACGTGGGTCGGCACAAT
>JANMDS010000580.1:0-4622 GCA_031376405.1 Betaproteobacteria bacterium | reverse complement strand
CCCGGTGCTGATGTTTTATGGCGCAGAAGACCGGCGTGTACCGCTTGAACACGGGCAACGCATGCTCGATGCAATGAAGCGCGCCGGCAAGAGCAATCTAGTGCATATGGAAGTGTTTACCGATGAAGGGCACGGGTTTGGCAAGCTCGAAAATCGAGTAAAGACGTACACAATGATTGAGGCATTTTTGAAAGAAAGCCTGAAGTAGCGTGGGGGCGCTCACGTTTCACGGAAATAAATCCGCGCTTCCGAGCAAACCGTGCGTGCGTTGCGGGCGCGACATGACGTGGCGCAAATCGTGGGCAAAAAATTGGGATGCGGTGAAGTACTGCTCGGAAAAATGTAGGCGTGCGAGCGGAAAGTAGTCTATTTTGCGTACCTCCAAACATATAACCTGCGGCGCAAAAACGAGCCTTTTTCAACTTTATCTCCTGAAAAATGGGCGCTCCGGCCAGAGTTTGTAAACTGCGCACAACGGATACGCGGGCGAAGCAAAAACAAATGGTCAGTTCAAACCCAATCAGCGCACGTGGCAAATATTCCTGCCCGGCCTGTGGTGGCGAAGCCGAGTGGAACGCAGCGAAACAAAAACTCATGTGTGCCTTTTGCGGCACTCAATCGCCCGCCCAAATCGATGAATCAGGCTCCATCATTGAGCGCGATTTGGTTGCAGCGCTACGTAGCATCCCGCAAGAGGCGCGCGGGTGGCAGCGCGAAAAGCGGTTCGTGCGTTGTCAGCAATGCGAAGCTATTTCTGTATTCGATGCAGCCAAACAAGCGCAAGCGTGCGAATTTTGCGCATCGGCGTCGATTGTTCCGTACGAAGAGACCAAAGAAATCATCCGCCCCGAATCGGTGTTGCCCTTCAAATTGAGCGAGCCGCAAGCGCGCGAGCGTATCCGCAAATGGTACGGCGAATTGTGGTGGGCACCGAACGCGTTGAAAAAGCGCGCGCTCACCGATACCGTGCGCGGCATGTATCTGCCGTATTGGACGTTTGATGCGCTGGTGGATGCGCAGTGGGATGCAGAAGCGGGCTATTATTATTACGAAACCGAATCGTATTACCAAGACGGTGAACGCAAAACGAGGCAAGTGCAACGGGTGCGCTGGCAACCGGCTTCGGGTGCCGTGAATCATTTTTTTGATGACGATTTGGTCTGTGGGTCAAAAGGCATTCATCCAAATTTGCTGCGCTCAGTGGAGCCCTTCCCCACCACATCAGCCGAAATGCGGCCCTACGATGCAGCGTATGTTGCCGGATGGAATGTAGAGCGGTATCAAATTGATTTAGTCGCTGCTGCTCAAGCCTCACGCACGCAAATGCAAGGCAAAACAGAAAACTTGTGTGCGGGGCAAGTGCCCGGTGATACCCAGCGCAATTTGCGCGTCCAGACTGATTTTTCTCGGCAAACGTTTAAGCACACGCTCATGCCGGTGTGGCTGCTCTCCTACACCTACGGCGCAAAATCGTATCAAGTGGTGATGAACGGCGTTACTGGTCAGCTCGCGGGGGACCATCCAAAGAGTTGGGTAAAAATCACCCTCGCCGTCCTGCTTTTCATCATCGTTGCGCTGATCATTCTTTTTGTTGGCGGTCGACGATAGTCACGCAATTCGCTCACCCCGCGTTCGCACCGTATCGGCGCACGCTCGATGCAGTGCATCCGCTGTTGGGTAATCCAAGTTGGATTACGCTTTATAACCATGAAGCCGCGCCGGATGTGCAGCTCGTTGCCGACGATACCGAGCGTGGTGCGCTCGATTACGAGCAATTCATTCACAGCAATGGCGCAATTCCTACGCGGGTTCATGCGCTGCATGATGCGATGAACGCGGCGGTATGGAGGCAGTTTCCAATGACGAAGCGCGCCCTCAACGCCAAACATATTGCGGAAGGCACGCAAAACAATTCGCCCAACAAGCGCTCGCCCTTGCGCGATGGACTTACGCTCTTTGATGAATCGGGCGTGGTGATTGTGGGCAACGCGAGGACGTTACCCGCCGCACACGCGGCCCACGATTGGCACACGCTCTTCGTCACCCACCGCACGCGTTGGCAGGCACTACAGATCTTCGTGTTCGGGCACGGCTTGCTGGAATCCCTCGCTTCGCGGCCGCACAAAGGCTTAGTGGGCAAAACGTTATGGATCAATGAGGAAATACCTGCGGCGCAAATTGATGCCTTTTTAAGCAATATTGTCTCTAATGCGGGGCTCAATTTCAAAGCGCAATTGCGCCCGCTACCGCTGTGCGGCGTGCCTGGCTGGGAGGCAGGTAATTGCAGTGCCGATTTTTACGAAGATGCGCGCGTTTTCCGTCCGCTTCCTACAATACGGGTATGAGCACATCAAAATGGATTGCAGCGACTGTCGTTGGTCGTAGGCAATGGACACCTACTCTTTTTTCGATTCAGTTTGAAGCCCCAGGCATGGCGCTTTTTGAAGCGGGGCAATTCGCGCGCGTGGGGCTACAAATTTGCGATGAAATTGTGGGCCGCCCCTACTCGTTGGTGAACGCCCCAGGCGATGGACCCTACGAAATTTATTGTGTTGAAGTGGAAGGTGGGCCGCTCTCGCCCCGGCTTAACGCATTGCGGGTTGGCGATGCGCTGCAGGTAATGCCTAACGCTAACGGCTTTTTTTCGCTCAAAGAAATCCCCGCTGCTAAAACGCTCTGGTGCATTTCGACGGGCACTGGCTTGGGTCCGTTTTTATCGATGCTGCGCACGCCGCAAGCCTGGAAGCAGTTCGAACACGTAGTGCTCGTGCACGGCGTGCGCACTACGGATGAACTGGCTTACAGTGAGGAGATCGCGAACATTGCGCACGCGCACCCACGCCAGTTTCAATGCGTTACGTTTGTTTCTAGGGGTGCGCACGTAGTGCAAAGCGCGCACGCCCATCACGCGCTCATCGGGCGTGTCACCGCGCATTTGGAAGACGGCAGCCTTGAGCAACTTACTGGCCACAAACTGGATGCGAGCGCGCAAGTCATGCTCTGCGGCAACCCAAGCATGGTTGCAGATATGATCGGGCTGCTTGAGGCGCGTGGCCTCAAAAAGCATCGGCACCGAGAACCGGGACATTACACCGTTGAATCGTATTGGTAGGTTTTGTGCTGACAAAACCTGCGGCGTAAAACACGCACTTTTGAGAATTTATCTCCCAAAATTTAGTCGTTTTTTAAACGCTCACCGTTTCAGCGATTAATCTATCCACCAACTCAATCACGTTCTCCGACAGCCCGTTGTGTTCCCGCACGCGCTGGAGCGCCGCACGTTGCTGGGCCTGGGCGCAGTCATCGGTTTCTCGCCAACGGTTAAAGGCGCCAGTCAATTTGGCCGATAGATTGGGATTACGGGCATCAAACTCGATGATTTGTTGGGCCATAAAGTTGTAACCCGAACCATCCATCGCATGAAATTGCGCCCAATTGCGCATGGAGAAGCCAGCCAACACCGCGCGTACTTTATTGGGGTTACGAGCATCGAAGCGGGGATGCACCATCAGCGCTTTGATCGTCGCTACAGTCCCGTGACGCGCGGACTCTGCCTGCCGGGCAAACCACTTGTCCACCACCAACGGTTCGCCCGCGAATCGAGCGACGAAGGTTGCAAACGCCTGTTCGCGTTGCGGTTGCGCGCTTTCGCTCATCGCGGCGAGTGCGGCGAATTGATCGGTCATGTTGTCCGCTGCGCGGTATTGCACCATGGCAAGAGCGATGTCCTCAGGCGCGTCGCCCTGGCAGAGCAAGTCGAGCGCCATATTGTGCAGCGCGCGCCGCCCCACTTGGCCCACTTCGAACGCATACGCCCCGTCGGCTGCGGTGCGCGCAAGCACGGCGCGGAGCGCGTGCGCAAATCGAGCGCGCAGCGTGGTGCGCAAACCATCGCAGGCGGCAACCACAACCAGCGGTGCGTAGCCTTTTTGCAGCGCAGCGACTTCATGCGCGTGGGGCATGTGTAGCATCAGCGCGAGCAGCGCAGGATCCGCCGCACGATCCGCGAGCATTACCTCGACCGTTGCGAAAAAACCAGGTTGGATGGGCTGGCTTTGCATGAGCGCGGCAACCGCGCGTTGCTTTAGCGTTTCAAACGCATCCCAGCGATTTATGGCATCGGTGTCGTGCTGCGCCAAAAAAGCGAGTGTTTCATCGCTGCGTTCAACCTCAATAATCACCGGTGCCGAGAAGCCGCGCAAAAGCGAAACCAGCGGCGATGCGTTAACGTTTTCAAAACTAAACGATTGACTTTCCTGCGTGAGTTCCAGAATACGCGTTGGGTGGGTTTCGCGTCCCGCAGCATCCAGCAAGCCCACGGCTACAGGAATGTGCAGCGGTGCCCGCCCGCTCGGGTTGCGCTGAGCGAGCGTGAGCGTGTACGTGCGCGCGAACGCATCGAAATGCTCGCTGACTTGGATGATGGGCGTGCCGGGCGTGGAATACCAGCGCTTAAATTGGCTCAAATCTCGCCCGCTTACGCGCTCCATCGCGGCAACAAAATCATCGCAGGTAGCGGCGGTGCCGTCGTTGGCGCGGAAATATTCATCCGTACCGAGACGGAAGGTGTTCACACCCAATAGTGTTTGCAGCATGCGCACCACTTCCGCTCCTTTTTCGTA
>JANMDS010000452.1:0-2210 GCA_031376405.1 Betaproteobacteria bacterium | reverse complement strand
CGGTCGCGGGTGTTCTGGCCTTTGAACTTTATTTTTGCCTCCGGTGCTGCTGGTATGTTCGCCACATCGCCCGCGCGCGTAACCATCTCTTGCATCACGCACGTATCCGCTTCTGGCGGCATTACCGCGCCGGTCATAATGCGCACGCATTCGGCCACGCCCATCGCGCCGGTAAACGGTTTGCCCGCGAAGGAGGTGCCTGCAATTTTCAACGGCCCTCCGAGCTCGTCATGGCGTACCGCATAGCCGTCCATTGCGGAGTTTCGATGTCCCGGAACGTCAACGGGGGAGGTGATGTCTTCGGCGAGCACGCGCCCGAGCGCAGAGCGAATGGCTACCCGTTCGGTGGCGGCGAGGGGAATCAAAAAACGGTGAATCGTTTCGCGCGCTTTTTCAACCGACATTGAGTTCGGGTCGTAGTCGTCGGCGCAGGAGAGGTCTCGAAGAGAAGGTGTTGAATTCATAGTCGCAGAAAAATAAAAAAGCCTGGGGCGCACCGTTGCGCCGCAGGCTAGGTTATACCGCGAATGGTTTTTTGAAGCGCTTACTTCGCGAACAAATAGGTAAGCCCGATACCAGCGCCGTTACCGTTTTCACCGCTTGCACGGGCGCGGGAAATCGACGCATCCAACGCTAAATTTTTGTTAACCGTGTAGGTTACGGCAGCTAACACCGCC
Organism: Betaproteobacteria bacterium; assembly: GCA_031376405.1. GTDB lineage: Bacteria > Pseudomonadota > Gammaproteobacteria > Burkholderiales > Casimicrobiaceae > JANMDS01. The sequence goes on along the minus strand of JANMDS010000452.1, from coordinate 1,533 downwards.
GTAGCCGTGCCAGCGCCGGATTGCCGTGTGCCAGATAATTCAACGCCAAGTCCCAAACCGCCGCCCATCGCCCGCGAAAGCCCAGCAGAGTAGAAAAAACTATTGCGTGATAGGCCCAGTGTTTTATCGCCTGCGTAGCGCGAACCTAGATTCAAATCGGCGTGGAAACCTGAAAAATCAACGCCGTACAGGGCGGTGAGACCGAGCGAAGGGTTGTCGGAGCGGAAGCTAGATTTACCCGTTGGCAAAGTAGAAGTGAACTGCAAACCCCAAGCGCTCACATCATCCAATTTACTGACCCACTTCAGGCCCAGAACGGAATCCGCGATGCCGCGCTCGCTGTCTCCCGAGGCGCGGACACGCAAATACGGTACGCCAAAAAATAGCCCGACCTGATCGGTCAAGCCATATTTCAGTACCGCGCTTAGTGTGTCCACTTTCACACCACCCGCTTTGGCGAAGTCGTAGCCCGACTCCAGTTCGAAATATCCGGTCGCGGAAAGTACAGCGGGGCTACCAGCGCCTGGACGGTAGGGCGTAACTTCGGGGCCGGACTGCGCATAAGCACCCGCGGAAGCGGCCGCAAGGGACGCAATAACCAATTTCATTAAATATGTCATGATGTGCCTGTAAGTATCTCAATACAAACGTAATTCTGCCACTGTATTGATGTTGGCAAAGGCATTTTCTTGGAAAAAATCAACAAAAATTGCATCTTGTGGCGTCGTCAACATGACAATCTGGCGCTTGCCCGTGGCAAAAAACGACTGTAGGTTCGACAAAAGCCCAATTTGGTAAAGCGCAAAAACTGGCTGCGCGCCTGACGCAGTACGTGCTACGGCTACGGCGCTATGGTGTTCGTTGGCGCTAGCGGCCAACTTAGCAACTAAATCTAGCGGCAAAAACGGAGAATCGCACGGCACGGTGGCGACCCAATCTGACGACTGAGCCAAACAATGGGTGTTTAGATAATGCATGCCTGCTGCCAAGCCCGCCAAGGGACCTGCAAACCCTGATAATTCATCGGAAACCAATGGAAAATTAAACGCCGCATAGGCCGCCTGCGAGCGGTTTACATTTAGGATTACAGCGCTCACCTGCGGCGCAAAACGTTCAATCGCATGCGCAATCAGCGGTTTTTCGTGGAACGCTACAAGTCCCTTATCTACTCCGCCCATGCGCGCGCCCTGTCCACCCGCGAGGATAAGTCCGAAGATTTTGGCAGGGCTTGCGGAGGTGCTCAAGAAGCGTTAATTGCCCAGGCCGCCGCCGCGAGGCGAGCGTACTTCGGGCATATTTACGCGCTCTGGATCAACCTTAACCACATCGCGGCAATCGCGTCGTGGCAAATTGCTGCCTGTTGCGAAGCAGCGTTCATCTTTGACTTTGATCTCCTCGTCGTTTTTTTCTGCAACGTGCACGGGGGCGCAGCCAACCGATAACGCGGCGGCAAAAGCAATGAGGAAAAAAGGGCGCAGTAGGGTGAACATCGCGAATCTCCAGGTGTGGTCGCGCGGGTAGCGCGATAATCAA
>JANMDS010000432.1:0-5432 GCA_031376405.1 Betaproteobacteria bacterium | reverse complement strand
TCAATCCGGTTTGCAACCAAACCTTCGCGCAACGCTTTGATAATGGGGATGCCACCGGCAACCGCGGCCTCAAACATCACCATCACGCCCTTCGCGCGCGCAGCGCCGAAAATTTCATTGCCGTGGGTAGCGAGTAGGGATTTGTTCGCCGTCACCACATGTTTGCCATTGGCAATGGCGGTGAGCACGAGCTCTTTGGCGAGCGTTGTACCGCCCATCAGCTCCACTACGATATCAATTTCTGGATTGCCGACGATGCTGTGTGCGTCGCCGGTTATCATGCAAGCGATGCCTGCATCTTGCACAATTTTCTGCGCCTTAGCGGGCGTACGCGCGTAGACTGCGGCGATCTCCATACGCCGGCCTACGCGCCGCGCGATTTCTTCTTGGTTACGGCTAAGCACGGCAACCATGCCGCCCCCGACAGTACCGCTACCTAGTAAACCGATACGAATTGGTTTCATTTGAGTTTCTTTGAAAATGCAAAGGCTGGAATCACAAACCCCGATCGAAAGTAAAACCGGTGCGCGTCAGTGCGCTGCGTGCCTGAGTCGAGCGAGAGGGATTCCGCGCCCAGTCGCTTCGCATGCGAGACCATGTGATCAATCAAAGCTTGACCCACACCAGACGATCTGCGCGCGCTCGTGGTCACCAGATCATCGCAATAAAAGCGCAAGCGAGAAAAAGTATTTTCATAGGCGCGCCATACTGCTAAGCCCAATATTTCATCAGCTTCCAGCGCAACGGCCATACGTCCACCCTGCTGAAAAATTCGAGCCATTTTGCCTACATAATCGGGTTCAATACTGGGACGCAGCTCACGGTGAATTAGCTCCGCATTTGCTAACAATTCGGGCTGAACAATTGCACCGGACGCATCGGTAACATCAATAATCGCAACCACTATAAAAGCCCATCCTTCTTGAACATATCTTTCACGCCCCGCACCGCCTGCCGAATTCGGGCTTCGTTTTCAATAAGTGCGAACCGAACGTGGGTATCGCCGTATTGCCCAAAACCAATACCAGGTGAGACCGAAACTTTCGCGTCAGCCAGCAATTTTTTTGCGAACTCGAGCGAGCCCATAGTCTTGTACGCATCGGGTATTTTGGCCCAAATGTACATCGCTGCTTTGGGCAACTCCACGTTCCAACCGGCTTCAGTTAAGCCTTTATGCAACACGTTTCTCCGCCCTTCATATTGCAAGCGAATCTCTTCTACGCACTCTTGCGGGCCTTCGAGTGCGGCGATACTGGCTACTTGAATCGGCGTGAAGGTGCCGTAATCGTGATAGCCCTTAATGCGAGCCAACGCGTTCACTAAATCCTTATTTCCGACCATAAAGCCCACGCGCCAGCCGGCCATGTTGTAGCTTTTACTCATGGTGAAAAACTCCACCGCCACATCTTTTGCACCGGGCACTTCCATGATCGAAGGCGCGCGGTAGCCGTCAAACACCAAATCAGCGTAGGCCAAATCATGTACCACGTAGATGCTGTGTTCTTTTGCCAGTGCGACCACGCGCTCGAAGAACGGCAAATCGACACAGCGCGCGGTGGGGTTCGACGGGAAGCCAAGAATAATCATCTTGGGCTTGGGGAAACTTTCTTTAATTGCCCGCTCGAGCTCTTCAAAAAAATCAACATCGTCGGTCATGCGCACGGAGCGGATATCCGCACCAGCGATGATGGCGCCGTAAATATGAATGGGATAACTCGGGTTGGGGACGAGTGCGGTATCGCCCCGATCCATCGTTGCCAACATCAGGTGAGCTAAGCCTTCTTTCGAGCCGATTGTTACGATGGCTTCGCTATCGGGGTCGAGATCAACGCGATATCGGTTTTTGTACCAAGTGGTAATCGCGCGGCGCAGGCGCGGTATACCCTTTGATACGCTGTAGCCGTGGGTATCTCCGCGCTGCGCGGTTTCGACTAACTTATCGACAATATGTTTTGGCGTTGGCCCATCGGGGTTGCCCATCCCGAAATCGATGATATCTTCGCCATTACGGCGGGCGTTCATTTTCAGTTCGGAGGTAATGGCGAACACATAGGGGGGCAACCGCTTTATGCGGGAAAATTCTGTGGGATGCATGATAAAAAACCTGACGTTGGGTGAAACTTTGATTCACTGCCGCTACGATCCGACAGAAATCTGTCAGACAGAGGAGGCACCCTTTACTGCGTAATCGTGCTTTTGAAAATCGTATAGCACGACTAAGTAGAATTGTGCCGGATTTTCCGCGTTGATGCAACGCAACAATTGAGCAAAAATAAACCTATGAAATTTCAACTTGCCAGTGCTGAGGGATTTACCATCACTGGGCGCGAGACCGGCGTGGTGCGGATCAACAACATCGATTGGCGCGAAAATTTTCTGCTATTCCCAGATACCGGCGCTGTTGCCTGGAGGGGGTTGCCCGTTTCGCCGGAAGAAGCGCAGATTGATTGGAAAATCATCATCGACTATGCCCCAGCCATCGTAGTCATCGGCACGGGAGTCAAGCACAAGTTTCCCCACCCGAGCTTATTGCGCCCCCTCATCGACGCGCGCATTGGGTACGAGGTTATGGACACCGCTGCGGCGTGTCGAACTTACACTGTTTTAATTAGCGAAGGGCGGCGCGTGTGTGCGGCGATCACCGTGTAAATGCACAATACCTGCGGCGCAGAGACGGCACTTTTCAAACTTTATCTCCCAAAAAATCGATGTGTCGTGGGCAGTGAAAACACGGGGTTATAGCCCCAGCGCATCCATCCTATCTTTTTCATAGGGGCCGTCTTCCGCTGGATAACGCAGCGCGCCCGCGTGTGTGAGGCCCTCTTTCGCTGCGGCCCAGATAATGCTTTCCCCAGCGGGAAGGATTATGGGCTGAAGTTTGAATACGGGATCAGTGAACGCATCCTTTGACGAAATAAGCCGCCAACCTTTTTGCTTAAACATTGCCATCAAATCATCTAAAAAGAGCGCGTTTAGCACATTGTGATGTAGCAACAGCGTATGTTTTACTTCTCTGCCGAGAACTTTTTTCGATAATTCATTGTAGTAATTCGCCCGATCCCACATGTGTGCGAGATAGTAATCGCGATAAGGCGTGAGATCCAAATTCTTGTTCGTTTTGAGTTTCGAAATCAAACGTTCGTCGATGTACCAATCCGATGCGTCAATCGTAACGTAGCCTTGGGCATAGCCATTTTTCTCGAGCGACGCGCGCATCCCATCGCGCTTCTCGGCTGAATCACCTTCTTTCAAATACGGAAATCGAAACAACTTAGCAAAATTTTTGAGTGGCGAAATGAGCGGTTCGACTTTGAGGAAGTCCTCACGGTAGGTCTCGAGCGTCATCCGTTTCGCGGGGTAGTAATAATGGGAATAGCTATGGTTCGCAATTTGATGATTGCGTGCGTCCCACGCGGCGAGCAGGGCTTTTCCTTCGGAATTGTCTACGCGCTTACCGCAGACAAAAAGCGCGCCGGTAATGCCATGTTTGTCGAACGCTTCCAATATTTTTGCGTTTCGCTCACGCGCGGAAAAGAGCGGCGAAGCCGTTACATCTGGATCATCGACAGTGAAGCTAATCTCTGCGGCACGTACGCTGCCGAGGGCAATTGCCGTGAGTAACACCCAAACTTTCATGCTTGACTAGCCCGCAATGCGCAATACTTTGCACGTATTGCCGCCCGCGCGCACTTCCACATCCCCACGCTTGCTATGTACCAACACGCCTGGCACTTGCGGCGCCGTTTCTATGCAACCTTCAGTTTCGAGCACTTTGCCTTCCACGCTAACGAAGCGCCCGCCGCCTGATGAGGTGACCGGCGCGTGTGAGAAATCGTCGCTTTTTTTCATTTGAATGCCCCACATGACCGCGCTACCGACCAGCGACACGCCTGAAATCGCGACGCTGGCCGTTGAAAGCGCGAGCGACTTAGCAGTGCTCGCCGCGGCCACCGACGCGCTTCCCACCACGGCTCCGGTCGCGACCGCACCCTTCGCGACATCCACGGTCGTTCCGGCAACGGTTGTGGCCACTTTCGCGGTCGTAATCACGGCCGTGCTCGCTACGTCTGCAGTGGTTTTCACCACGGAACAGGCCGAAATTACCGAGATTATTGCTAAAAATAGGCCATTTTGCGCCGCAGGTATCGCAGCGAAGCGACCCGCGAGCGGCCCCGCGCTCTGGCGGGGATCGCGGTTAAGCGCAGCGGCAAACATACTGGTTGCACCAAACCGAGAGATGATGTCTGCCCCTAACGCCGCAGGCATTACGCGTTTTTGGGTGTTTTCATTCATCACTTGGCCCGTTCCCATCCGGAAACAACGCCTCGGTGAACCCAAATTTACTGAAATCGGTAATCCGCATCGGGTAGAGTTTTCCATCGAGGTGGTCGCATTCGTGTTGGACTACCCGTGCATGGAATCCGTTCACGCGTCGCTCTACTTTTTCACCATCTACGGTAAAGCCGCTGTAGGTAAGCTCACTGGCGCGCTCTACCCAGCCGCGCATCCCAGGCACGGAAAGGCATCCCTCCCAGCCGCCTTCGATTTCGCTACCGTGCACGGCCCAAGTGGGGTTAATCAACATTGTTGGCGGTACGGGCGGTGCATCGGGGTAGCGCGCTAACTTTTCAAAACCAAAAATGACCAAACGCAGATTCACACCAATTTGCGGCGCGGCAAGCCCTGCCCCACCCACGCTATGCATGGTCTCAAACATATCGGCTACCAGCATGCGCAACTCGGGTGTATTGAGCTTTTTAATTGGTTCGGCTACGCGCAAAAGCCGCGCATCGCCCATGCGCAAAATTTCATGGATCATGCCGGAGACGCTTTCACCATTTCCTCAATCACGCGTCGGGCGTATTCCATCGATTCGTCTAGCGACTCGCGAATCTTTTCCAGCGAAATGGAGTGGGCAGAATCGCCCCGGCCAGCGGCCCAATTGGCCACCACGGCCAGCGAGGCATACGGTACATCTTGCTCGCGCGCAAGCGCGGCCTCGGGCATACCTGTCATGCCCACAATCGTGCAGCCATCGCGCTGCATGCGCTCAATCTCCGCAGCGGTTTCGAGCCGTGGCCCGTTGGTCGCGCCGTATACCCCGCGCGAAACCAGCGGCACAGCCGCTTTGCGCGCGCCATCAATCAAGCGCTCGCGCAACAGGCTCGAATAGGGGCTGGTGAAATCAATGTGTACGACTTGCTTATCCTGGCCGTCGAAATACGTGTTTGCGCGACCGGCGGTGTAGTCCACGATTTGATCCGGCACCACGAGCGCACCGGGTACGCAATCCGGCGCAATCCCGCCCACGGCGGACACCGCCACAATCTGTGTTGCCCCAGCATTTTTGAGCGCAAATACATTGGCCCGGTAATTGATTTTTTGCGGTGGCACGGTGTGCCCTGGCCCGTGCCGCGCGGGCTTCCTGCGCC
>JANMDS010000379.1:0-2427 GCA_031376405.1 Betaproteobacteria bacterium | reverse complement strand
ATCTCCTAAAAAATGGCTTTTTTGCGCCGCAGGTATCTGCTGCAATCAACGCCTACAATAGGGTATCGCAGTTATCGCGGAAGAGCTCATGGCTGACTTGCAGTTTCGGAACGTTAAAAAAAGTTACGGCACCAACGCCGTAGTCCACGGTGTAGATCTTCGCATCAACGATGGCGAGTTTTTAGTGATCGTTGGGCCCTCGGGTTGCGGCAAATCTACCTTGCTGCGCATGGTCGCTGGGCTTGAACCGATTACTTCTGGCGAAATTTTGATCGACGGCAAAGTGGTGAACGATCTGGAACCGAAAGATCGCGACATCGCCATGGTGTTTCAAAACTACGCGCTCTACCCGCACATGAGCGTGTTCGAGAATATGGCGTACGGGCTCAAGATTCGGGGTTTCTCAAAAGACGACATTAAAAAGCGTGTCGATAAAGCCGCAGGTATTTTGGAGCTCGGCGGCTTGCTTGACCGTAAGCCGAAAGCGCTCTCCGGCGGGCAGCGGCAGCGGGTCGCCATGGGGCGGGCGATTGTGCGCGAGCCCAAAGTGTTTTTATTCGATGAACCGCTTTCCAATCTTGATGCCAAGCTGCGTGTTGAGATGCGCCTTGAAATCCAAAAGCTCCACAGTGAATTGGGCACCACCTGCATCTACGTCACCCACGATCAAATCGAAGCGATGACGCTCTCGGATCGCATGATGGTGATGAACGCGGGGCGGGTAGAGCATCTGGGTACACCCGAACAGGTGTATTCCGCGCCGGCTACGCAGTTTGTGGCGAACTTTATTGGCACGCCCGCGATGAGCTTTTTGCCAGGCATTGCCGCTGGGCAGCGCCTAGAGCTGAAGTCTGGCATAAGCTTGCCCATGTTAAAGCCACCCGCCTCCGTGAGCCGAGACGTTACGCTCGGCGTGCGTCCCGAACATTGGGAGGTAACCGCCTCTAACCAAGCGATGTTCTCCATGCGCGCCGATATGGTTGAGTGGGTCGGTGCTGATGCCTACGCCTATGGGCAATTGGGCGGGCAAACCGTTATCGTACGTTTACCGGAAGGTGTTCGCACGAAAGTAGGGGAAATGCTTCACCTTCGCTACGATGAAGCGCACGTACATTGGTTCGATACCGGCACCGGCGTGCGGCTGTGAGCGTAGCGCTTGCACCCTGGCCGTATCCACAAATGTGTGCCCACCGTGGTGCGGGCAAACATGCGCCAGAAAATACGCTCGTGGCCATTCGCTACGGCGCGTCGTACGGCTATCGAATGATGGAGTTCGATGTGAAGTTGAGCGCTGATAATGTGCTTTTCTTGCTTCACGACGATACGGTGGATCGCACGAGTAATGGCAAGGGTGCAGCGGCAATAATGCCATGGAGCACGCTTTCCCAGCTTGACGCAGGCAGTTGGCATTCGCCCGCGTTTGCGGGGGAATCATTCCCTACATTTGAAAATGTGATTGCGTTTTGCCAAGCCAACGGGATCGCGATGAATGTAGAAATCAAGCCCTGCCCTGGGCGGGAGCGCGAAACGGGTAGGGCAGTCGCCAGACTCCTCCGGTCCCGCTGCGAAATGATGCAGCCCTTGCCACTAATTTCCTCGTTTTCCGAAGCGGCTCTCGATGCGGCGCAAGCGGAAGCGCCTGGATTGCCCAGAGCGCTGCTTTTGCATGAATTACCCGAAGACTGGCTCGCTCGTTGCCAGCGACTACACTGCGTTGCGCTCGATTGCAACTGGCGGGTTTTGAGCGCTGAAATCGTAAATCGCGCGCACGATAGCGGCTTAAATGTGTTGTGCTACACCTGTAACGACCCCGCTGCAATAGCGGCGCTTACGGAAATGGGCGTATCAACGATCATCACCGATGCGGTGCTTGCAATCACCCCGTGATCGCTAAATTAGTTCCCGAGCGACGTTCAAAAGCGACAAGCGGCTACGCTCAGCATGTTACAATCGCACATTAGTTCTGAACATACTACGTGCTGCTCCATGTCGTCGCAACCCGAAGTTCAAGTCGTCACTCCTTCAGAAGCCTCCCGCTCTGCTAGCCGTCATTGTTACAAATGTAACTCATTTCGTGCTGGCGATGGTGGAAGCTTCATCCTTGACGCACAGCGCATGAAGCGCTGGATTTGCGCACAATGCACCGCAAGGCGTAAAAAGCCAGGCGCTGCACCGGGTGAGCCTACGGGCGCTAACACGGTGAACGCCGCGCAAGCGCTCGCAGCGGCTGCGGCTGCCGGTACTACTTCCACCAAAGCGTAAGGCATGGCAACGATTGAGCCTGCGCACGCTGCTGCGCTGGCTCAGCGGGTAGCGCAGGCCATTAACACCACGCTTCCGCACCTCCTCCAACACACCTTCACCGCACCCGACGAATCCGTTCATCCGGCCTCACTGCATTGTGCATTTCACGGCAGCTACGATTGG
>JANMDS010000307.1:0-6506 GCA_031376405.1 Betaproteobacteria bacterium | reverse complement strand
GCCCGCCGCACCAAACGCATTGCCGCCTTGCGTCCAAGCGTTAGTCGGCCCAGCGCTATCGGTCTGGCAGGTCACCGTCCCATCCGCCGCAATCGCGCGAATGCTGCTACCTGCGGCGCAGGTGGCGCTCACGCGGCGTTGGAGGAAAGTAGTGTCCGCGCTAATCGTCCCTGCCGAGGTAATCGGTCCGCCAATGAGCCCGCTGCCGGTCGCGATGTTGGTCACCGTACCGTTGCCGCCGCCCGTACCGATCACATCCGCCGCACACGCCCAAGCCGAGCCATTCCATTTTGGTATTTGATCCGCAGCGCAAGCAGTGGTGGGTAGGAGCTGGGTGGTGGCCAACCCAATCGTCCCCGTAGAAGTAATCGGCCCGCCGGATAAACCCGAGCCTGTGGCGATATTGGTCACTGTGCCGCTGCCACCGGCTGTGCCAGTTGCATCCGCCGCGCACGCCCAAGCCGTGCCGCTCCACTTCGGGATCTGGTTTGCTGCACAAGCTGTGGTTGGCATGAGCTGAGTTGACGCTAGGCTAATCGTCCCCGTAGTCGTAATCGGCCCGCCGGATAATCCTGAGCCGGTGACAATGTTGGTTACCGTGCCCGTTCCCCCTGCGCCTGTGCCTAATAAATCGTTTTGGCATTCCCATAGCGAAGAAGTAGTGTTGAACTTCGGCACTTGTTGATTCGCGCAGCTTTGCGGCAACTTGAAGGTGTTGGCCAGGGAAAGATTGGCCGCGCCTGTGGTTACTCCTCCGGTGAGCCCGCTGCCCGCTGCGGTTTGCACGGCGGTAATCGTGCCGCCGCCACCGCCTACACCGCCGTTGGGCGCGCGGAAGTAGCCCATCACATCGACAATCATGTCCGCCGTCATGGGTACGCCATTACCTACGAACGCATCGAAGCTGCCGTTGGGGTTCGTGCCGGTGATAAAGGTGGAAGTGACCCATACGCCGCCCGTCCACGCTCCGGCTAAAGCAGTGAAAGCACCGCCAGGCTTCATGAAGCCCACCACGCCAAGCACGGACGGGTTATTGTTGTAGGCGTGATAGGAAATAAATAAACTCGCCACGCCAGACGTTGGAATGCCGCATGCGCCTGCGGGCACGATGGTTTTGGTTTGCTGGTTGCTAAACGTGCCGCCAACCGTACCCAAGGCCGAAGCTAAACCGGCGCGCGTATCGAACAGGCGGCAAGGCGTAACCGGCGTGTACACCAAATCGGCTTCTGCATCGCCTAAGGCCTTCGATTTCTCGGAGATATTGCCTAAAAATGCCCCGTTTTGCGCCGCAGGTATTGTGCTGTCCGCGAGCGCGCGGCTAGCGAAATAACCCTGCGCGGAGCCCAGGGCGGGCGCAAATTCACTCGAGCCCGATGGCTTGGCTGCGCCCAGCACTTCCAGCACGCCAACGAAGCTGCCGCTCAAACTGGCGGCGAGCAAATGGTCGGCGCGTAGCGCGGTTAACGTCTGCGAAAAACTCGCCCGCTGCGCCACGGGCAGCTCTTTGCCCCAGGCGCCAATGATTTTCTCCACCACGGCGCTGCGCTGCATATCGATTGCAAGCAACGCATCGGGCTGCGTGGGCGTGGCCTGCGCGAGCACCGCTAAAGTGGCCGAAATCGAAAGTGCAGACCATTTCGCGCGCCACGGTTTATTGCGGCATGATGCGGGGGCGTGTTTTGCAACGAGCGTGCCGATTGGTTTCATCACTGTGTCCTTAAATATTATCCAAGTGACAGTAATAACGGATTGCTTTCGATAAACACCTCATCGGCGATGGCCCGATTTCGGGCACGAAGCCCAAAACTGCGCAATACCTGCGGCGTTTATGTAGGGCTGTAATTTGACTGTCGGCTCGCCAAAGTTAAGGGTGTCCGCACCGAAAAATGGGGGATTTAGGGGATGCGCTGGACGTGACTTGTGGGTAGATTGGATATTGCGCTACTGCGAAACAACTATTTGCACGTTGCTCGCGGCGCACCTCACTACCTTCAAAGGAGCACCCGAAATGCTAAACCGCTTCCCATTACACACGTTCGTCTCACGTGCCATGCTAACTAGCGCGATGCTATTTGCCAATCTCGCGCTTGCACAGACCGAGACTACCAAACCCGATGCACTGCTCGCAATCGACATGAACCGCAGCGAAGTCGCAGAAAAAATTAACCGAGCGTGGGTTCACGAAATTCCGTTTGCGCAGCGGGCATCGCTGCGCGAGAAATTAGGTAGCCTGCGTGCCGACGAGCTGCTTGCCGCGAGCCTGGCAGGCAGCTTTGAAGGCGTGTTGGAAGTGTTGGCCTCCGCGTCCACCTCAATCGCTGCCGAGCGCTATGTGCCCGCGCTGGGCTCAGCCAAAACGTTGTTCGCGACGCGGCACGATTTACCCGCCGCACTTTTAAGCGCGCAAAGCGCCGACCGCGCCAAAGCCGTTGGTGAAACGGCGCGCGATCTGGTCTACACCCCGTTAACACCGTGTCGATTGTTTGATTCCCGCGACGGTCAACCTTCTGCAGTCGGCCAGCTGGGAGGTGTTTTTAGCAACCAGATGACGCGGTTAATTACCTCGGGTGATAAGTGTGGCATCCCAGGCTTCGCCGGTGGCAGAGGCGCTCTTTTTCTAACGTTCCATGCCTACAACCATAACCCGAGCGCACTGGGGGTCATCGGGTTTATGAAATCCGGCACGCCCTTTAGCGGCCTCGCGGCGACGTGGACCGGTAGTAATTGGCTAACCGGCAGTTACATCACCGAGGTCGACACCTTTGGAGGCTTTGATATTTTCGTAGGCAACAACGTGCCAATGACTGCCGATGTGGTGGTTGATGTGGTGGGGTCCTTTCAACCCGCCAATCGAAATGGCGAGGGTTTGCGCGTGGTCTCCTCCACTGCGCCAGGCTTTAGTGCTCCCAACATTGTGAATGGCAGCGCTACGAATATCGCGCAACTCGGTATTGCGGGCGCGACCATCGCAGGCGGCGGCGCCGCGCCCGCCACCGTGGGCGGAGCCGCTTCGCCGAATACGGTGAGCGGACACTTTGGCACCATCGGTGGGGGTCGCGGAAACGTAGCGACCGCGGAGGCTACCGTGGCCGGTGGCCGCTCCAACACAGCAGGGCAAATCGGTGCGACCGTGGGCGGCGGGGCGAGCAACCTCGCCGATTGCGATTACGCCACGATCGGCGGCGGGCAAGCTAATACTGCATCGGGGTGCTGGTCAACGGTTGCGGGTGGACGTGAAAACGTTGCATCGGGCATTTACTATTCAACGGTTGGCGGGGGACGCGGCCACCGAGCGAGTGGAGACTATGCAGTAGTATCGGGAGGATTCACCAACGCGGCGGCAGGCAACCAATCGACGATAAGCGGTGGCGCGAACAATAGCGCACAAGGTCAAATTGCAACGATCAGCGGTGGGTCAAACAATAGCGCATCAGGTTTGTTTGCCACGATACCGGGCGGGACGCTGAACGTGGCCGGTGACTACAGTTTCGCAGTCGGCACTCGCGCCAAAGCCACGCACAGCAATGCCTTCGTGTGGGGCGGGAACACAGGCGCGGATACCAATAGCCCAGGGCCTGGAACCTTCATGGTGTACGCACCCAGCGGGGCGACGATCGGCACGGCATCGGGCACGTGCACATTGACGAATAGCACCGGATGGAGTTGCACCAGCGATCGCAACCTAAAAACGGCGTTCGCGAAAGTCTCGCCCCGTGCTGTGTTGCAACGGCTCATCGCCATGCCGGTGACCACGTGGTCTATGCAAGGCTCGTTCGTTCGACAAATGGGCCCTACTGCGCAAGATTTCTCACATGCTTTCGGATTAGGCGCGAGTGCCACGTCGATCAACCACGTAGACGCACAAGGCGTCGCGTTCGCGGCAATTCAAGGCCTCAATCAAAAGCTTGTTGAGGAAAGCAAAGCAAAAGACGCAAAGCTTGCCGTGCAAACGGAAAAGCTTTCAAAACTGGAACGCGAGTTGGCTAATATTAAGAGGAAACTAGGACTTTAGAGAGCAAAACCTGCGGCGTAAAAATAGCGTATTGCAAGAGATATTGAGGAGACACCTTTTTGTGTCCTAAAGCACTGATGCGCGTGATTCAATTTCACAGTGCGCGCCTCCCCCCAGCGGGGGGAGGTTGGGAGGGGGGAATGTAGGCGTTAGCTAGCAGCTTGTTCCCACGAAACAGCCCCCACCCCAGCCCTCCCCCGCTGGGGGAGGGAGCCGCGCAAATGTTCCATCTGAGAAAACTAGGTCATATTTTTTTGCCTGAGTAATATCTCCCAGAAAACGCGCTTTTTACGCCGCAGGTATTTGCATAGGTGATCCCCTTCTTGCAGAGCGGAACACTTCTGCGGCAAGCCTCACTCGCCCGCCACCGCCATCTCGGAGATCAACACCGAGCCGATATGCTTGCCGCCGCGCCGGTCTACGTCCGCACCCACGGAGGCGATGTTGCGATACATTTCAATCAGATTGCCAGCAATCGTAATTTCTTCAACGGGATAGGCAATCTCGCCGCCTTCTACCCAAAATCCTGCCGCGCCGCGCGAGTAGTCGCCGGTAATGGCGTTTACGCCTTGGCCCATTAAGTCTGTTACCAACAAGCCTTTGCCCATGTCGCGCATAAGCGCACTGAGCGATTTCGAGCCGACGGTGCAGCGCAAATTGGTGCTCCCGCCGGCGTTGCCCGTGGAATGCAAGCCCAATTTTCTTGCCGAGTAAGTGTTTAAAAAATAATCTTTCAACACGCCGCGTTCAATAATTTTTCGCTTTCGCGGGGCCACGCCTTCTTCATCGAACGGCATGGACCCGAGCGCGCGCAGGATGAATGGATCTTCTTCGATCTCGAACCATTCGGGGAATACTTGCGTGTTGAGCGCCTCTTGCAAAAAAGAAGTTTTGCGGTAGAGCGCGCCACCGCTCACGGCGGCGACAAAGCTGCCGATTAAGCTACCCGCCAATTGCGCTTCGAACAGTACCGGCACTTTGCCGGTGGGCAAGCGCCGCGCGCCCAGCCTGGCGGCGGCGCGCTGGCCCGCAAGCGTGCCAATTTCTTGAGCCGACATGAAATCGCGGTGATTGCGGGCGCTGTCGTACCAGTAGCTGGTTTGCATGTTGCCGTGCGCATCTTCGGCGAGCACGCTGGCGGAGAGCCCGTGGCGGGTGCTTTCGTAGCCCGCTGCGAAGCCGTGGGTGTTGGCGTAAATAAAGCCGCTATGGCCGGTGGACACATTGCCGCCGTCGGAGTTATTGATACGTGAATCGGCTGCGAACGCGGCATCTTCACATTCTTTGGCCAAAAGCGTTGCGTCTTCGGCGGAAAGTGTCCACGGATGGTTTAAATCAAGCTCGGGGAAGTTCGTGGCCAGCGAGGTTTTGTCGGGCAGACCCGAAAACGGATCTTCCGCTGCATATTTAGCTAAGGTTACGGCCTTTTGGGCTGCTTCTTTAAGCGTAGCGGGGGACAAATCGCCCGTGGTAGCGTTGCCTTTGCGCTTGCCCACATAGGCCGTAATGCCCATGCCACGGTCGCGGCTGTGCTCTACCGTTTCGAGCTCGCCCATCCTCACGGTGAGCGAGAGCCCGTGCGAAAGGGTTACCTCCGTCTCCGCGTCGGTGGCGCCGGCCTGCTTTGCGTAGTCCAACACTTGCGCGGCAAGTGCGGTGAGTTCACGTTTATCCATACAATCTATTTTATGGGTGTTAAAGACTACGATTCAAAAACCAAGGCCAAGGCCGCTGCGCACGAGTTGCAAGACTTAGGCAAACAGCTGGCCAAGCTCTCCTTGCCAACTTTACGCGCGCTGGAGCTGCCCGAGCGGCTGTACGATGCGTTCGAAGTGCTCTCGCGCACGCGGGGCAACGAGGGCACGCGTCGGCAAATGCAATATATCGGCAAGCTCATGCGGCTGGTTGATGCCGAGCCCATCGCCGCTCGGTTAGGGCTGCTCAATAACAGTTCACAAGCGTCAAAGGAGCTCTTTAAGCAGTGCGAGCGCTGGCGCGACGAACTTTTGAATCCGACGCTGACCGATGAAGCCTTGGGCCGGTTTTGCGCCGATTACGCCACTGCGAAACATGACGAACTGCGTGCCATGGTGACCACAGCGCTCTTTGAAAAAACCGAAGGCAAGCCCCCGAAACACGCGCGGCTACTCTTTCGGGCCGTGCAGAATATCGTTACCGCGTGATTTTTTGTGAATACCTGCGGCGTAAAAACGCCACTTTTTGAGCATTATCTCCATGAATTTACTTGATCGTGCACTCAAAATTGGCCTGGTTTCGATTAGTGATCGGGCCTCAACCGGTGTGTACAAAGACGAAGGAATTCCGAGCTTAATTGCGTGGCTGAGCAGCGCGATTGCGGGTGAGTGGACGCAGGAGACGCGGCTCATCCCCGATGAACAGCCGACCATTGAAAAAACACTCATTGAGCTGGTGGATGTGGCCCAATGCGATCTTGTGCTCACCGCCGGCGGCACGGGCCCGGCGCGTCGAGATG
>JANMDS010000281.1:0-2667 GCA_031376405.1 Betaproteobacteria bacterium | reverse complement strand
GCTGCGAGGCAGGCGGTTCATAGACAGTGGAATCGTCCGCCGTGACGGAAGCTTTTATTTTTAGCAGACCTAGAACATACATAAGACTGTAATCATGAGCCAGCCGACCGCCACATCGTTTCAGGACAGTTCCCTCGACGTTATTCTGAGCACAGCACATAGTGAGTTCGGACTGGGGGAGGATACCGTACGCCATTGCGAACGCGTAAGGAAATTGGCATACACATTTTCAGTTTGGCTGGGCAATACCGAAGAAGACGCAGTGATGTTCGGGCGTGTGTGCGGACTACACGACATCGGCAAGGTCTATATCCCCGACAGCCTTCTTAACGCCCCAAGATCGCTAACTGCATTTGAGTACACGTTCGTTCAAACGCACACGACGCTCGGCGCTGGCGCGCTCTCCGCGAGCAACACTTTGACGCAGCCGCTTAAAGCCCGCGCTGTGTGCGTTGCACAGCATCACCATGAACAATTCGACGGAAAAGGTTATCCGACGCAGTGCGCGGGTGATTCCATCCCGCTAGAGGCGCGCATGTGTTCTCTCATAGATGCCTTCGACGTGATGCTGAGTGGCCGACCATATCAGCGCCGGATGACAGCAGAAGATGCATGCGCAGAAATTTCGGCCCATTGCGGCACGCAATTTGATCCGCACCTGGGAAAACAATTTCTTGCTTTTATCGCCAGTGACGCGTTCGCCGCAATTTCAAATGCTTACGTCGATCAAACCTCAACCGAGGAAGTCGCCCGATGACGCAGTATTCGCTTGACCAGTTCGGTCACTTCAAATGATCCGGGGATGTAAATGTCGAAAATACTTATCATCGCAGAGAAACCTTCTGTAGCGCGAGAAATAGCGAGCACGCTAGGAGGATTCACGAAACACGACGGTTTCATGGAAAGTGCTACGGCCGTAGTGTCGTCTGGTATCGGTCATCTGGTCGAGCTTTATGTTCCTAGCGCTGCAACCACTGGCAAAGACCTTGCATCGCTACCAGTGATTCCAGAGAGGTTCGATCTTCAGCCAATAGCGAAAACAAAGGCGCAATTTGCGCTGTTGTCTAAGCTCATGAAACGGGCTGACATCAGGGAAATCGTTAATGCGTGCGATGCCGGACGCGAGGGGGAGCTGATATTTCGTTTAATTTACGAGATGGCCGGGTGTAAGAAGCCTACAAAACGGATGTGGCTGCAATCAATGACCTCTGGCGCCATTCAAGATGCGTTTAAGGGTATGAAGCCAGGTTCCGAGTACGATGCCCTTTCCGACGCGGCCAAATGTCGTAGCGAGGCTGATTGGCTCGTTGGCATAAACGGATCTCGTGGCATCACCAGTTTGAAGCAACATCAAACTGGCACCTATCAGCAGATGACTGCGGGGCGGGTGCAAACCCCCACGCTCGCGATCCTTGTAGACAGAGAAAACGAAATCAAATCTTTCGTGCCAAAGGATTTCTGGGAGATTCACGGTACGTTTCAATGCGCCGCAGGTACGTTTTTAGGTAAGTGGTTTAGCGCGACGACAGTTGCTACCGAAGAGAGCGGTTTTCTCGCGGGACGGTTTCAAAAACGATCCGATGCTGATGCAATACTACTCAAGTGTCGGGGCGCAAACCCGACTTCGGTGAAAGATGAATCCAAAACGGTCGTTACACCCCCGCCCAGATTGTTTGATTTAACCACGCTCCAGCGTGAGGCCAACAAGTTGTATCGGATGTCGGCGAAGGCGACGCTCGATGTCGCCCAATCGCTATACGAGACGCACAAAGCGACTAGTTATCCTCGAACTGATTCGTCGGCATTGCCGGAAGACTACGTTGAACAAGCTAAGCAGGTCGCATCCGCTCTGTGCGGCCGCGAGTTCTCCCCGCATGCTGATAATGTTGTTGCGAACGGCTGGATAAAGCCGGATAAACGCGTGTTCGACAATTCTAAAATCAGTGACCACTTTGCAATTATCCCGACCGGGAACAAGCCTTCAGGTCTCAGTGAAATGGAAGCGAAAATTTACGATCTGATCGTGCGCAGATTTATAGCTGTTTTTCACCCGGCTGCGGAATACAACTTAACCACTCGCATAACGACGGTGGCGACCGAGACGTTCAAGTCCACTGGTAAGGTGCTCGTTCGAGAAGGTTGGCTTGCGGTGTACGGTAAACACGCTGATTACAACGGCGATCCATCGCAGACGCTTCCGGCGGTATCCAGTGCGGAGCGTACCACCACTCTGGCAATGGATCTGAAAACGCTACAAACGCAGCCGCCCTCGCGTTACACCGAGGGTACGCTTCTCGCAGCGATGGAGTCGCCCGGCAAATTCGTTGATGACGATGAGGCGCGAAGCGCGCTCAAAGAACGCGGGCTCGGAACACCGGCTACTCGTGCGGCCATCATCGAGGGCCTTCTCAGCGCGAAAGATGGCGCCGGAAAAGCCAAGGAACCCTACGTGCGCCGAGAGGGGAAGGTGCAGCACCTGGTGCCGTCTGAAAAGGGAATGTCGTTGATTGAGTTTCTGGAAACAAACGGCGTGCATGCGCTAGTGTCGCCGCAAATGACTGGCGAGTGGGAAAACAAGCTACGACTCATCGAAACGGGCCGGTTCACCCGCAAAGCGTTTATGGCTGAAATAGCCACCATGACGAGATCATTCATTAGTACGATTCG
>JANMDS010000263.1:0-4656 GCA_031376405.1 Betaproteobacteria bacterium | reverse complement strand
CATGCTTGATCGACGACACCGGCGATGCACCCGTGCCTCCATCGTGACCAGAAATGGTGACGTGATCGGCTTTAGCTTTCGCAACGCCCGCAGCCACGGTACCTACGCCCACTTCGCTTACAAGTTTTACGCTGATCGACGCTTTTGCGTTGGCATTTTTTAGATCGTGAATGAGTTGAGCTAGATCTTCAATCGAATAAATATCGTGGTGGGGTGGTGGGGAAATTAGGCCAACTCCAGGCACGGAGTAACGCAAAAATCCAATGTAATCAGAAACTTTCCCGCCCGGCAGTTGACCGCCTTCGCCCGGCTTTGCGCCCTGCGCCATTTTGATTTGAATTTGATCCGCAGAGGCTAAGTACTCTGCCGTTACGCCAAATCGCCCAGATGCAACTTGCTTAATTTTCGAGCGCAGCGAGTCGCCTTTTTTAAGCGGGATACTAGCAATCACGCGGTCGTTGCCGATTACCGAACCAATGGTGTCGCCATCTTTAATTTGTGCGTCACCGTTGTTACGCATTTCTGTGCGATAGCGGCGAAAATCTTCTCCGCCTTCGCCGGTGTTCGATTTGCCACCGATGCGGTTCATCGCTACGGCGAGCGTGGCGTGGGCTTCAGTAGAAATAGAGCCGAGCGACATCGCGCCGGTTACGAAGCGCTTAACGATCTGCGCCGCAGGCTCAACTTCGTCAATCGAGATCGGCGTGCGTGTCCCATATTTGAATTCAAACAGGCCACGAAACGTTTTTAGCGAACTCGATTGTTCGTTGATAAGCTGTGCATACTCTTTGTAGGTACCTGCGCCTTTGTTCAAACCGGCGCGTGTCGCGTGTTGCAACTTGGCAATCGTATCAGGCGTCCACATATGCTCTTCGCCGCGCACGCGATACGCGTATTCACCGCCAACATCGAGCGCATCGGCAAGCGTAGGGTCAGCGCCAAACGCGAGTTTGTGTAAACGCACGGCTTCTTCAGCGATTTCGAATACGCCGATGCCCTCAACGCCGCTTGGCGTGCCGGTGAAGTATTTCTCAACGAACGGCGTGTTCAAACCGACTGCTTCGAAAATTTGCGCGCCGCAATAGGATTGATAGGTTGAGATGCCCATTTTGGACATCACTTTATTCAACCCCTTGCAGATGGCCTTGATAAAGCGGTATTCGCTTTCTTCCGCCTTAATTTCTGGCACAACGGTGGAAAGCTGGGTGAGCGTTTCGAGCGCGAGGTAAGGGTGAATCGCTTCAGCGCCGTAGCCGGCGAGCAACGCGAAGTGGTGGACTTCGCGTGCAGAGCCCGTCTCCACAACCAAGCCTGCGCTGGTGCGCAAGCCAGCACGCACTAAATGCTGATGCACCGCCGCTGTTGCCAGCAACGCTGGGATTGGCACGCGTCCACCGTTCACATGGCGATCGGTGAGTATCAGAATTGTTACGCCTTGGTGAATCGCATCGACCGCTGAGGCGGCGAGCGAGGCAAGAGCTGCTTCGACACCTTCAACCCCCCATGCGACCGGGTAGGTGATGTCTAACTCTTTGGATTTGAATTCGCCGCCGGAGAATAATTCGATGTGCCGTATTTTCTCCATGTTCGAGGCGGTGAGCACGGGCTGTTGCGCTTCGAGTCGCATCGGTGGGTGGGTTTCATCCCACCCTAGCAAGTTTGGCTTCGGACCGATAAAGGTAATGAGCGACATCACCAACTCTTCGCGTATCGGGTCAATCGGCGGATTGGTCACCTGCGCAAACAATTGCTTGAAGTAGTTGTAAAACACTTTAGGCTTGTTTGACAGCACAGGCAGCGCCGCGTCGTTGCCCATTGAGCCGGTTGGTTCTTCACCATTTACGCCCATGGGCGCGAGGATAAATTTCGTATCTTCTTGGGTGTAACCAAACGCCTGCTGCCGATCGAGCAGGGATACCTCCGCAGGCACTTGTGGTGCGGGCTCGGGCAAATCTTCAAGCGAAATGCGGGTCTTTTCGATCCACGCCTTGTAGGGCTTCGCACTCGAGAGCGCGCTCTTGTTTTCCGCGTCGTCGATGATGCGGCCTTGGGCCAAATCTACAAGCAGCATCTTACCCGGCTGCAAGCGCCATTTTTTTACGATCTTTGATTCAGGGATATCGAGCACCCCCACTTCGGAGGCCATAATAATTTGGTCATCATCGGTGACGATGTAGCGTGCTGGGCGTAAGCCATTGCGATCAAGCGTGGCACCGATTTGTGTGCCGTCGGTGAACGCCATTGCTGCCGGGCCATCCCACGGCTCCATGAGCGCGGCGTTGTATTCATAAAACGCGCGACGCTCCTCGTCCATCAGCGGGTTGCCCGACCACGCTTCGGGGATCATGAGCATCATCGCGTGCGAGAGCGAGTAGCCGCCCATGATGAGCAGCTCTAGGCAGTTGTCAAACGAGGCCGAGTCGGATTGACCGTCGTAAATGAGCGGCCACAGTTTGTTTAAATCTTCGCCCAACACCGATGAAGCGATGGCTTGCTGTCGAGCGCGAATCCAGTTCACATTGCCGCGCAACGTATTGATTTCACCGTTGTGGCAGACAAGGCGAAATGGATGGGCTAAATCCCACGTTGGGAACGTATTCGTTGAAAAACGCTGGTGCACCATGGCCAGTGCTGAGGTGAGCGCAGGATTTTGCAGATCTAAGTAATACTTGCCCACTTGATCGGCCAGCAGCATGCCTTTGTAGACCAGCGTGCGGGTAGACATCGACGGCACATAAAACTCTTTGCCGTGGCGCAAATTGAGCGCTTGAATGGCATGCCCCGAGGACTTACGAATAATATAGAGCTTGCGTTCGAGTTGTTGCGCGTCCATCTCCGGCGAGCCGCGTCCGATGAAGATCATGCGGATCACGGGCTCAACGGCTTTCGTTGTTTCGCCTAAGCTTGCGTTGTCCACCGGCACATCGCGCCACCCAAGCAGCTTTTGTCCTTCAATTTGTATGGAACGAACAATCTCTTGCTCGCAAGCCATGCGCGAAGCGGGCTCTTTGGGCAAAAACACCATTCCGACACCGTACTCGCCTTGCTTGGGCAACGTAATGCCTAACTTGCCACATTCTTTGCGCAAAAAAGCATCGGGCATTTGAATCAAAATTCCCGCGCCATCGCCTTGCAATTTGTCGGCACCCACTGCGCCACGGTGCGTAAGATTTTCAAGAATCTTTAAACCATTGCGTACTATTTCGTGGGATTTTTTGCCTTTGATGTTGGCAATAAAGCCTAACCCGCAGGCATCGTGCTCATTGCGCGGGTTGTACAAACCTTGCGCTTTTGGGGGATAGTTCGCGGGCTCAAGTGGAGCAATACTAGGGGGAAGAGGTGTACTCACAACGTTACGTCCTGTGCTCAAGGGTTAATACCTGCGGCGCAAAAAAGGCACTTTTTGGGAATTATCTCCCCAAACTATGCAAAAAAAGCATGATTGCATGACGTACCAACATACAGAATGCGCAGCGAAACCTTTCAAGTATACAAAAATATTTGATGAAGGGTATGAATTACCAGATTTTTTTGCCTTGTGTTTGCCGCGCAGATACATGTATTACCGCCTGTGCAACGTTGTCATAAATTCAACATATGACATCTTGATTTCATATGCAGGGTGCGCTCTAATTAAAGTGTTTAGTTAAAAGGCGCGCTTAAGCCCATATTCCCACAAAATGAACACGACCATTACCTCCTCCAATTTCCGGCTTGCCACCAAGGGTTTGATCGCTCTCGCTATGACAGGTGTGGTGTTAACGCTGCCTGGATGTGGTGGTGGTGGCTCTGAAGGCGCGCCTCTCAATCCGTCGCCGAGTCCGTCGAATCCATTACCCATTTCGGTAAACCCGGCTGTGGTTACGGTGTACTTCAACCAGCCAGTCTCGCTGCTCATCTCTGGCGGCGTGGGTCCGTTCCGCGTGTTTAGCTCTAACCCGAGCATCTTGCCGGTTCTGCAAGACGTAATTGGAAGCACGATTACGATTTCGCCCAACAATGTGCTGGAAGATACGCCGGTAATTCTGACGATTACCGATGCAACGGGCGGCTCCACAGCCGCTACGGTTCAAGTTAAACCCTCAACCGTGGCGGTGGGCAATCTCGAAATTACGCCCGCTTCCGCGACACCGGGCACAGGCTGCGCACCGGCCGTCTGTTCAGGGCAAACCGCTGTTGCAGTGCTCACGGTTAAATCTGCAACTGGCACACCACTGGCCGGACGACAAGTGCGCTTTGACGCGTTGCAAGGGCAATTTAACTTTACATTGGACGACGCGGCAACGCAGTTAACCAAATCTTTAACAGTAACAACCGATGCGACCGGCCGAGCCACCGTGCGCTTGCGTGCGGACTCTAACGCAGCTACGGCCTTTGCGCTAATTCGCGCAACCGATTTGGCCAATGGCAGCCGGATCGACAAGTCGTTCGCCATTGCTCAGTTCACCGATGGTGTCGGCACCCTCTCGATTTCGCCCCCGTCTTGGAAGATTGAAGGCGCGTATAAAGGATCATGTAGTAATGGTGTGGAAGCGGGAGTCTAATTACGAATACAAAATTCAGTTACAAAGCCTTAATAATTCTGTTACCTAAATCACCGATTGCGCCTGCTACTAAAATTAAATTTTCCATTTTATTTGTTTTATGTCTTTATTA
>JANMDS010000206.1:0-2115 GCA_031376405.1 Betaproteobacteria bacterium | reverse complement strand
CCCGTGGTTTCTTGTCCGCAAGCCTTCGTGCGGTGTCGAATGCGTGCACTACCGCAGCAAGATCGTTGCCATTGACACGCTGCACGTGCCAACCAAAAGATTGCCATTTATCTGCTAGAGGCTCGAAGCCAAGCACTTTTGACGACGGGCCATCTGCCTGCTGGTTATTGACATCTACCAAGCAGATTAGGTTTGACAAGCCGTGATGAGCAGCGCCCATCGCGGCCTCCCAAGTCGAACCCTCATCAAGCTCACCGTCGGACATTGAGTTGTACACAAACGCTGGATTTCCTTTGTGCTTGAGTCCGATGGCCATGCCGACGGCAATGGGCAGCCCCTGCCCAAGCGAGCCCCCGGACATTTCCATCCCCGGCGTGTACGAGGCCATGCCCGACATCGGTAGCCGACTATCGTCAGTGCCATAGGTTTCAAGCTCGCTTTCGGGTAATACGCCCGCTTCAATCAAGGCGGCGTAAAACGCAATCGCGTAATGCCCGTGCGAGAGTAGAAACCGATCCCGATCTTCCCACGTTGGTTCGTTTGGTCGCAACGTGAGTGCGTGCGAATAGGCAACTGCCAGCACATCAGCATACCCCAAAGCCTGACCGATGTAGCCCTGGCCCTGCACTTCACCCATGCGCAATGCGAACCGACGGATTCGATAGGCGCTGTGTTCAATTTTTTCAATGTCTAACATAATTTTTCTGATTTTCTGTCGGGGTAATTCGGTTCAACGAATGATGAAGGCCGGCACATACGAGACGAGAGCCAACACCAAAAACGCAACAAAATAAAATGGGCCAAGCTCACGCACCGTTTGCCCAACTTTCACTTGCGCGAGTGAGCTCGTAATGAACAGCGTAGTGCCCACTGGGGGGGTGTAAAGACCGATGGCAAGGTTGACGGTCATCATGATGCCGAGGTGAACCGGGTCCATACCAATGCTGTGCGCAAGCGGCAAAAATACTGGGGTGAGTAACAGCACCGCAGCAGGCAAATCAATGAACATCCCCAACAGGAGCATGAGCAAATTCATAATCAAAATCACCAGCCACTTTTGCTCAACATTTTTTGATACCCACTGGGCTATGCCCTGGGGCATTTGGTCGAACGTAAGTAGCCAGCCAATCGCGGACGACGCCATGATGACAAGCAAAACTACGCCCGTGGCAAGCCCAGCCTGCATCACTGCATGATGCAGTCGCGAAACCGATAAATCTCGATAAATCAGCGCTGACACCACGCCTGCATAAAGGGTTGAAAGAACAGCCACTTCCGTCGGCGTGGCGACCCCAAAGCGCAAAAAGATAATGATGAGCACTGGCAACAGGAGCGCAGGAGCGGAGTAGAGCAATTGCTTGCGAAACGCCGCGCCCACGAACGGCGAGGTGTCGCGCGGAAAGTTCCGCCGTTTGCCCACCCACCAGCAAGCCCCCATAAAGCCTGCGCACATGAGCAGTCCCGGCAATATCCCTGCGACAAAGAGCGCAGCGATAGAGGCGTTTGCCGAAAGCGCAAAAAGAATCATCGGAATAGACGGTGGAATCAAAATATCAATCGTCGCTGCTGCAGCGAGTGTTGCCGCGGAAAACGCTGGCGGATAACCCAATCGTTTATGCCACGGAATGAGCAGTGAGCCGATGGCCGATGCATCCGCCACTGCCGAGCCGGAAACCCCGCCAAATAATGTTGAGGATAAAACGCCCACTTGCGCGGGCCCGCCGTGAAAACGCCCAATCAAAGCCGAGAGCATTCCAACTAAAGATGCGCCCAATTTTCCACCCATCATGAGTGCGCCCGTCAACATAAAAAATGGGATCGCAATCAGCGGAAAACTTTGTACTTGCGACACCATTTGCTGCACGATGAGATCGAGCGGCACACGATCATTTGTTGCCGCTGCCGCGAGCGCTGCCACCAAAAGCGCATGCGCAATAGGCATGGCGAGTACGGCTGCGCTTAAAAATACTAAAAGTATGAGCGCGCTCACCAGTGGACCTCTGTCGTTGCTGTAGCTGTGGCCGAAGCACCGTTCCTTTGCGACCAAACGCTCCACGCCGATTTCAGCGCTAAAAACGCGAGCATCGCCATTCCCACCATCACGCAGCCGTAGGT
>JANMDS010000195.1:0-4477 GCA_031376405.1 Betaproteobacteria bacterium | reverse complement strand
TTACGGCTTATGGGGCGCATTGCTCTACGTCGTTTTTTTTGCGCTGTCGAGGTTTGGATTTAGCGAGGAACTCCAACTCTTAACATCGTGGTGGCTGTTTCCAGTTATTAACGTTCTCACCTCCATACCAATTGAGGCATGGTTACTACATCGCTTTCGCCGGACTCCAGGTAAGTGGATGTTTGGCCTACGCTGTCGTCCCGGGATGACAGCATTAAACGCGCCTGATGCCCAACGCGAATCGCCTCGTTACGCACTTTTGCGTGCTGCCGGTGCAGCGTTGTTCGGCGTCGGTGCTGGGTTGCCGGTAGTGTCCCTTATCGCGCCGAGTATGGGCGTTCGTGCGCGCTCCACCGAATTTGAAACACGCTGGGACGCGATGGGGGACTCCATCGTTACCCAATCGCCCCTAAGCGCAAAGCAAGCGGGCTTCGGCGCGGCGACGGTTGCACTTTTAGTGACTGGTTACTTGTGCGCGTGGTGGCCCTCGTTTACGCAAACCGGCGCGATCATAAAAGAAGCGCGGCAACTCGCTCCACAGGTGAGTTGGGGAACGCTGCTCACGGTCAACCCAAAATCGTGGATTCCGAAGGAGCTACTTAACCCGCAAGAGTGGCAAGCCGCTGAAAAAGTGTCTGCTGTTACGCAATCGGTAACGCACTCCGTTACGGCGGCGGCGACAGGAATGGCCACGCAAGTTCTCACCGGCAAATCGGGTGAGATCGCGCCAAGCGTAGAAGTGTCTGCGGCCCGCGCGAAGTTTGACGGCTACGCGTTGCAGGTTAACAAAGCACTCGATGCAAATAGCCCCGCGTCGGCGCTGCCGCTGTGTACAAAATGGGTGAGCGAAGAGCCCAATAGCGCGTTGGCCTGGAAATGTTATGGGCTGGGTCTCCAGGCGGAGTTTCGCCACGCAGAAGCACTACAAGCGCTGCGCAAATCGCAAAAACTTAACCCTCCAGATTTGAGCTTGCATAACGCCATTCGGATTAGCTTTAGCTCCCTAAACGACCGCTCTCCGCCGCGGTAGTCTCTACAAATACCTACGGCGTAAAAAAGGCGATTTTCAGGAGATATCTCCCAAAAAAAGCCTTTTTTACGCCGCAGGTATTGCGATAGAAAATGCTTGAACTTACCGCTCAGGCTACTTTCGCTTCAAGATGAACTTATATTCCTCAGCGCCCTTCAGCGTAGAAACCAGCGTATGCCCCGTTTGCTTGCAGAAGGCTTCAAAGTCGCGCACAGAATGTGGGTCTGTAGCAACGATTTCCAAAATCTCACCCGTTGCCATTTCAGACAAGACTTTTTTCGTGCGCAAAATTGGCAATGGGCAGTTCAAACCGCGCGCATCGACGGTGCGGTTTGTGGGGGCAAGTGAAAGTTCAGACATAGAAGGTAAATTTACTCAAGTGGCACGCGGTTGCGTGTTGCCAGCGTCTCAAAAATTTAAACTAGACCGCCGACAATCAAGCCTGTATTTTGCCTCAAAAACCGTTCGAAAACGTTGCCTTAACTCGCGAGGTCTAGCGGATTCGTATCAATCGCGATACTCAAACAGCCGCACCACCTTTTCCACGCCACTGGTGGCCCGCGCCGCCTCGGTCGCCAAATTAGCCTCCTCACGATTCAAAATCCCCATCAAATAAACCACACGTCGCTCGCTTACTACTTTGACGTTATTCGCCGATACGCCCTTGGTATCTACCAGTCGTGCCTTGACCCTCGCTGTCAACGCGGTGTCGGCTGATACTGAAGCTAACGACGCTACAGGCATCACGCCAAGTTCGTTATAAATGGTTTTAACTAAGCGGTTGGCGCGCACAATATCTTCAATGGCACCTTTCTGAGCCTCATTGAACACCTCGCCACTTAACAACACGTTGTAGTTGTAGCTCGTGATATTCAGATGCGTGCCGTCGCCGTGCGCGCGTTTCGCTTCGAGAAGCGTGCCGTTTTCGACGCGCTCATCGTCGAGCTGTGCTCCGCTGGCCCGGCGGTCCGCCAAAACTCCTGCGCCCGCTGCCACGCCACCTATGATGAGCGGCGCGCAGGCTTGCATCAAACCAGCCAGCGCAACCACCACAAGGGTTAGTTTTAGTTTTGCGTTATTCATCACCACCTCCCAATAAAGAAATATCAATCCAATCGCACACGATGTGCAGCAACAGCCGATGCATCTCTTGTATACGCATAGTACGCGTATGCGGCACATTGACCTCTACATCGCCCGCGCGCAGTAGCCGCCGCGCCTCGCCGCCGTTGCGCCCGGTAAACGCCACCACGCGCGCGTCCCGCTCGTGCGCGGCGCGGATCGCCTCCAACACACTGGGCGACGCACCGCTTGTAGTTAAAACGAGTAGCACATCATTTCCCTGCATCAATGCCTGCACCTGCCTAGCAAAGACCGCGTCAAACGCATAATCGTTCCCAATGGATGTTAAAACGGCAGTATCCGCAGACAACGCGATCGCGGGCAACCCAGGCCGTTCACGCTCCAGCCGCCCAATCATCTCGGCAGCAAAATGTTGGGCATCTGTTGCCGAGCCACCGTTGCCGCACGCAAAAATTTTGCCCCCACCCAGCACACATTGGGTCATCACTTCCGCAGCTTGGCTTAGAGGGAACTCCACCACCGCAAGCGTAGACTGCGCGACCGCCTGCGCTTCAGCGAAGTGCGCGTGAATATGTTTGCCAACAACGGAGCTAATTAAGGGAATGCTCATCGTCGCATTTTAGAGGCTACGACACGCCCCGCAGCCACTCCACACCGCCGCGTCCGTCAATCAACACCACATCAAACCGGCACGCGCCGCGATGCGCGGATTGCGCAAGATAAGCCTGTGCCGTGCGTTCAAGCTTGGCAAGCTTTGCAGGCGTTACGCTCTCCAGCGCGCCGCCGAAGGCACTACTGCCGCGTTGCCGCACTTCCACAAACGCAAGCCCCGCGCCATCGCGCATAATCAAATCAATCTCACCATAGCGGCAGCGCCATTGCCGCGCCACCAACTGCAAACCATGCAACTGCAAATGCTCCAACGCCTGTGTCTCAAACGCGTAGCCTCTTGATTGGGTGGGTGAACTCATGACCGTGACTATACCTGCGGCTCAAAAATCCCACCTCTACATGGTGGCCACGCCGATTGGCAATCGCGGCGACATCACGCAACGGGCACGCGATATTTTCGCAAGCGTAGACATCATCGCCTGCGAAGATACGCGCGTAACTGGCGAGCTGCTACGCGGCTACGGCATCCTCACGCAGGGCAAATTAATTTCCGTACGTGAACACAACGAACGCGAAGCCGCCGCGCAATTGATCGAGCGCTTAGGCGTAGGCTTGAGCGCGGCGTATGCGTCGGACGCGGGCACACCCGGCTTGAGCGACCCCGGCGCGCGCTTGGTCGAAGCCGTGCGCGCGGCAGGTTTTCGCATCGTGCCCATTCCCGGCGCAAGCGCGCTCACCGCTCTAATTTGCGCGGCAGGCATCAACGACTCCGCGTTTATTTTTGAAGGCTTCGTGCCCCACCAAGGCGGCGACCGCGAGGCCGCGCTGCTGCGCTACGCCAGCGAGCCGCGCACCACGGTGTTTTATGAATCCACCCACCGTATCGCGCAGTGTTTGGAGCGCCTCGCCACGCTCTGCCCCACGCGCGCACTCATCATCGGCAAAGAGCTCACCAAAACATTTGAGATGATCGTAAGCCTTCCCGCCGCGCAAGCCCCAGCATGGCTCGCTGAGGACAAACATCGCGCCAACGGCGAATTCGTACTCGCACTGAGCGCCGCCCCAGAGTTGGAAACGACACCGCAAGTGATAGAAGCCAAACGCTGGCTAGAAGCCCTCGCCAAAGAACTCCCCCCCGCCCGCGCCGCGAAGATTGTGGCGAAGATGACGGGCGTGCCGAGAGAAGAGTTGTATCGGAGTTTGGCGGTGGATGAGGGCGGCGAGCCGTGATTTTCCTTGCTCGCAAAACAGGCTTTATCGGGAGATAAATCTCAAAAAGTGCTTGTTTTACGCCGCAGGTATTTTGAAGAGCCGTCACGTTCACAGGCATCGAGCAGCAGAAAGCCCAAAACAAGAAAATTACCGCCAACACCAGCATAATACGAAAACTAAGATTAGATTCGCCCGCGAATGAATTTCAGACTCTCTGAACATGCGACCAAACGCTTGCGCCAACGCGGGATCGAGTTCGCATGGATCGAACGCGCACTTGCAAACCCAGCGCGAACTGAAAACGACACAAATGATCCAAACCTAGCGCACGCGCTCGTTGCAATTTCTGAGCGCGGTTTCCGCGTGCTACGCGTTGTGTACAACGAAAAGATTGCTCCCGTGGTGGTTGTTACCGCATACTTCGATGAAATGGTGAAAGACATATGAAACTTGAATTTGACCCCGTAGCCGATGCCGCGTATTTTGAGATTTCAAACGCGCCGATTGTGGTAACGCGTGAGATCGAAAAAGGCGTGATGG
>JANMDS010000180.1:0-2938 GCA_031376405.1 Betaproteobacteria bacterium | reverse complement strand
CCAAATCGTGTTGCCGAAACGGTCTAGCGCATACACCGCACCAAGATCACCTGGTTGCCCGACAACACCCGGTCCGCCTTGATCGGTAAGCGTACCGCCGGTGCCTACAACGATGTAGGGCTTGCCGTCGTTAAACAATTCGGCCACGAGCGGGGCGCCTCCAACCGAGCTGGTGTTATAGAGTTGATTGGTGAGTGAGCGATGAACGGTATTGGCTGGGAACGATTTCGCCCAGCGAAGCGTACCGTCTGCATTTAAGCAAAGCAGCGCGGCAGGGCGAATTTCATTTTTATTGGCGTCGAGTGTTTTTGTTGTACCGACGAGGATTTCATCGATGCCGTCGCCATCCAAATCATAGAGGGTCACCGAGCCCGAAATAATCGGACCGTAGGGTAGTTCAGTCTCCCATACAGTTCTCGTTTTCACATTCAACGAGTACGTGTTGCCCGTTGTCCCGGATGTCACGACGTAGTAGGTACCCGCCGCTGCGAGCGTGGTGATGAGTTTTTTCCCACTCGCGCTGGATGTGCCTTGAGAGTCGTCGTTTATGCGAACGCCAGCAGCGTTATAAATTTCAAGCTTAACATCGCCATTGGCTGGGACAAAGCCAAGTTCCGCGTAGAAAACGCCGCGTGGAAGTATCACCTTAAACCAATCAGCATTCGACGATTTCAGGTTTGAAATCTGTCCCTTTCCTTTCGGCATCGGGAACGCGGTTGCCGTTGCCAACGTATTGTTCGGCTCGTAGATATCGTCGGCCGCACGCGCGACTGCTGAACAGCAAAGCTGCGCCACGATGAGGCCCTGACAGATGCGTCCAAGAATGCTATTCATTACTTGCTCCCTACAAAATAGCGAAAAATCGCCAATGAATATGACAATTGTATTCAAAATGTACGGTATACCAAAGACATAATAGAATTTTTTGACTGATTGATCCTTCTTGTTCGTCAAAATCGGGTTTGAGGCACGTCAGCAACTTCGGCGCAGCGATTTCAGGCCCTGCCGTGTGGCATATAAACTGTGCGAATGGGCTTAGACTTTGAAATTTGGATGGTGCTGGTGGCGATTGCCACGTTTGCAGCGGGATGGTTTGCGGCGCGAGTGGATATTCGTTTGCTGGTGAAAGAATCTCGTAATTTGCCGGGTTGGTATTTCAAGGGCTTAAACCATTTGCTCAATAACCAATCGGATAAAGCAATTGAGTCGTTTGAAGAAGTAGTGCGGGAGCGGCCCGATACGCTGGAGTTGCAGTTTGCGCTAGGGCAACTTTTCCGTAAAAAAGGTGAGATTGAGAAGGCCACGGGCATTCACCAAGAGCTGTTAGATCGCCCGCATTTACCCGAACCCGAGCGCAAACGCGCGCTCTATGAGCTTGCACAAGATTACAACGCTGCTGGCTTCCTTGACCGTGCTGAGGCTACGTTTCAGCAGTTGCACGGCACTCCACATGAATCAGAATCGCTCAAATTCCTGATTCGGATTTACGAGATGGAAAAAGATTGGCCTCGCGCCATTGAGGCGACTAAAAAGTTAGAAACCCACGCCAAGCGTCCGTTCGCCAAAGAACTCGCGCAGTACCATTGTGAGCTTGCTGCTGATGCACTCATTGCACGAAAATTGGACGATGCCAATGCCGCACTTGATCGGGCGCTTGCCGAAAATAAGCAATGCGTGCGAGCCAATATCTTGCGTGGAGATGTGGCCGTGGCCCAGGGCGATTTAAGAGCGGCGAGGCTCGCTTGGACGAAGATCGAATCGCAGCGGCCCGAGGCGCTCGGTTTAGTTGCCGAACGCTTAGCGCATTTGTATCGGGATTCAAAGCAGGGCGATGCGGGCGTTGCTATGCTTTCACACTACGCCACGGATTACCCCAATCAAGATACGCTCAACGCCGCGCGGGAGCTCATCGAACAAACCCGTGGCGACGATGCTGCGCTCGCTTTCTCGCGCGAAACGCTGCGCAGCCATCCCACGCTTTCGGGGTTGCAACGCTTGCTCGCTACGCAATCTACTGACCGCCTTGGGGCGGATACAGAGCTTGCCCGCTCTGTGCTGCAACACCACACCCGCTCGGCAGGGCTTTACCCGTGTACCCGCTGCGGGTTTCGGGCGCGCACCTATTACTGGCATTGCCCGGGCTGCTTGCACTGGGAGAGTTTTTCGCCAAAACGGCAAGAAGCCGCTGACTTAATTTCCTACTAAAACCGACAATGAAAACCCCAATTTACATCCCGCTCGATTACCCGACCATCGCCGATGCAGATGCGTTTGTCGCTCGGGTGTCGCCTGCGCTGTGTTCTTTAAAAGTAGGTTCGGAATTATTTTTACAAGGCGGTGCGCCGTTGGTGAAGCGTTACGTCGCCGCGGGATTCGATGTATTTTTGGATTTGAAATTTCACGATATTCCCAATACCGTGGCGGCGGCCGCGCGCGAGGCTACGTTGCTTGGCGTGAAGATGTTTACCGTACATGCAAGCGGCGGCTCACGCATGATTGCCGCCGCCGTGGCGGCTGCCAATGATGCCGCTACCCAAAAGAATACGCCGGTACCGATTGTGCTGGCGGTAACGGTGCTCACCAGCATGGACGATGCCGAGCTTGCGAGCACAGGCGTTGCAAAAAGTGCTGCGGCGCAAGTGCAACACTTAGCCAAGCTCGCTTTGGGTGCAGGCGCAACCGGCTTGGTGTGTTCCGCGCAAGAGGCTGCCGCGCTGCGCACAGAGTTTGGTAGCAAACCGGTGTTGGTTACGCCTGGCATTCGCTTAGCCGGCGATGCCGCGGGCGATCAAGCGCGGGTAGTTACCCCCGAGCAGGCCGTAGCCAACGGCGCGAGCGCGCTGGTGATTGGTCGATCGATCACAGCGAGCGCTGATCCGCTGCAAACGCTCAAAAATATCAGAGATAAAGTTTAAAAACGGCTCTTTTTGCGCCGCAG
>JANMDS010000202.1:0-6277 GCA_031376405.1 Betaproteobacteria bacterium | reverse complement strand
CAAGCCCAGTCTCGAGCGAAACAAGGATTTCATTGAGCTGAAGTACCGGATGATCTGCGCTCACGCTCATAGCTGTCGAAGAATATTGATTAAACCCAATGAATCTTTCCAGTGCGCGCCGCACACATACCGTGGAATGGCCCAGCGACTTGTGGTTTCGGTAACGGGTGCTGCGCCGTCGGTAAACGCAGCGTCCATGCCATGCTTGTGGTGGGGCATATAGGTGTCGAGTAGCAGTGGATTGGTCTGACCATACGGGTACGCGAAGAGCACCGCTTGGGAAGGATCTCCACAACGCTGTCGAATATGCTCGCCCGCAACGCGCACTTGCTTTTCTGCGTGCTCATGGTTAGAAATTTCCTTGAACGCGCTTTCAATGAAAAACGCCCGGTCCGCCTCCGGCAGGCCTGGCGCGCAATGATCCCAACTATGGCAACCCAAATCGAACGTGCCATCACGCACCGCAGCGCCCCACCACGCATCCGTTGTAATTCGAATTCCCCCGTGCTGCGTGGCATCAATGGCCGCATGCGCTTGTGGGGACGCGATGACAAAAGATGTCATCGCACCACGGATCGGGGCGTTGAGTCCATCGCGAATAGCTTGCTGAATGATACTTCGAAAGCTGAGTTGAAGGCCGTGCACCGGATGCTCGAAATCGTCCCAATCCAAACTCGTTCCATCGTCACACGTCAGAACAATGGAGCGATCTGGTACGAGCGTCTCAAACCCCGCAACGAGCGCGGCAACAAGCGTGCGCGCAGAAACAATATTCCAACCCGTACGCGCTAAAAATGCTAAATCTTGCGCCAAAGCAACATGATCGTTGCTCGGGTAAGTATCGCCTTTTACATTTTGGCTATGGTAAGTCAGAACGGCAGCGCGCATCGTTAAAACGCGCCCGCTTTGTCGCCGATTACAATGAACTCAGCTTGCTGAACGGGAGTTAGCGACCAGTTAAAGTGCGTCATCAAATGTGGATGATTTGGTACGCGCACAAAGCCTGCTTGCAGATGACGGGTGAAAGCATGCTCGTCGCCGCAGTAGCCGTAAATGACTGGCATCGCACTGGCGTATTTCTGAAAGACATACTTCGCAAGCGGCACATAGAGCCCATCGGCCTTTGCTATCGCACTTTGTTGATCAAGCGGTAAGCTACGCAACGCTGCACCATCGGTGGCGCCACCCCCTAAAAAACCGAGCCCGTCGCGTGTCCACATATGTACGTAACTTGCGAGGCGAAAGGCCGATTCGTCCGCGCGCACCCACGCCGTGAAATGCTGGCCAAAATTCGGCGCGGGCGTACCAAATTTTTTTTGAAAAAGCGCGGTAGCAAAAGGATGGGCATTGTCGAGTTCAGTAACGTATACAAACTCCTTCAACGCAGCAGGAAGTTCTGGCAGGCTCATTCTAGAAGTTTACGCATACCGCGCATAATTACCCAGATGAACACCACATTTTCTTTAGCCCCACGGGAGGCGGTAACACAACTACGGCTTTCCAAAATTCGCGAAGTCGCCAATGCGGGTTTAAGCCGCACGGATGTGCTGCCATTTTGGTTTGGCGAACCTGACGAAGTGACGCCCAGCTTCATTCGGGATGCCGCGAGCGCGAGCTTGGCCGCTGGCGAAACCTTTTACTCTCACAATCTTGGATTACTCGAGCTTCGCGCGACGTTGGCGGGCTATTTGACCGGGTTGCATGGCCGCACATTCACGGCTGATTCGGTCGCGGTAGTAAGCTCGGGCGTGAACGCACTGATGTTGGCCGCGCAAGCAATTATCTCGCCCGGCGACAAAGTGGTTTGCGTGACCCCACTTTGGCCAAATTTGGTAGAAATTCCGAAGATTCTTTCCGCTACGGTGCAATGTGTACCCCTGCGTTTTGATGTATCAGGTTGGCAATTGGATTTACAGGCGCTTCTCGATGCGCTTACACCAGATGTAAAGTTGGTGATGATTAATTCACCAAACAATCCCACGGGTTGGACACTATCGCGCGACGATCAAATCGCGGTGCTCGCGCACTGCCGCAAGTTGGGCATTTGGATTTTGTGCGACGACGCCTACGAACGCTTGGTTTTTGATGCCGACACCAAAAATGCTCCTTCGTTTTTATCGCTCGCAACCGATAAAGATCGCGTGGTTTCGGCCAACACGTTTTCAAAAAGCTGGTTGATGACGGGATGGCGATTGGGTTGGTTGGTTGCGCCAACCGAATTTATTGACGCTCTTGGAAAACTCATTGAGTACAACACCTCCTGCACGCCGGTGTTCATCCAGCGCGCGGGCGTTGTTGCGGTGCGCGAGGGCGAATCCGTAATCGCGCGAACCCGCGAACGCTATAAGGCAGCACGTGATCGGTTGAGTGCAGGCCTCAACAATCTGCCTGGGGTTATAGCGCCGCCCGCACCCGGTGCGATGTATACATTTTTTAAGATTGAAGGACTACGGGATTCCCTCCAACTGTGTAAAAGGCTCGTCACCGAAGCTGATCTCGGTCTCGCGCCAGGGGTAGCCTTTGGCGACGAAGGTGAAGGATTTGTGCGCTGGTGTTTCGCAAGCGAACTGCCGCGACTAGATGATGGAATTTCCCGTTTCGCGGACTTTATGCGGAAATAAGGCATCACGCGCACTCACGCTGCGTGGGCCATAAACACGTGAAAATCCGCTGCCACATCGGTGAAGTAGTGACCAACTTTAAAGCCAGCGCTATGTAGCTGCGCCTCAAAACTCTGGCGCGTGTATTTGTAAGAATTTTCAGTGTGAATCCGCTCACCTGCGTGGAACCGACGCTGCGCAACGCCAACTTGAACGGTGAGCGCCTCCCGTGCCTCAAGGTGCATTTCAATTCGCGCGGCGGCGCTGTTGAAGTAACCTACATGTTTCCACTGTGCCACATCGAAATTGGTATTCGATAGTGCATTAACATGTCGCAAAACGTTGAGGTTAAACGCTGCTGTGACACCAAGCGGGTCGTCATACGCCAAGTTGAGCCGAGCGGTTTCCTTCACGCTATCCACACCGATTAGTAACGCATCTTTACCCGAACGGCAGTGCGCGCGAATGCGTTTTAAAAATTCCAGCGCCGCAGTTGGATCAAAATTACCAATCGATGAACCAGGATAAAAAAACAAGCGAGGTGCCTCAGAGAGCGTGCCGTGAAGGTCGAGTTTCGAAGCGAAGTCGGTGACGACACCTGACAGCGCAACATGGGGCGCGATTTTCGCCAATTTTGGCAACGCCGAAGTAATCGCGCTGCGTGCGATATCCACAGCAACATATGCGGCGCACTGCAAAGGCAATAATAATTTCGCCGCTTTAACGCTATCCCCTGAGCCAAGATCAATCAATTGCGCGCCGATGCCAAGCTCGCTGGCGATCGTAGGAGTCGCGTCACGCAAAATCGCAATCTCCGTTTGCGTGGGGTAATACTCTGGTAGATGGGTAATCGCCTCGTACAACACGCAGCCCATTGCATCGTAAAAATAGCGCGGAGAGATGCTTGCAGTGGGGGCAAGCAAGTCGGTGTGAATGGCGGCTCGGATATCGCCACTCGCTGGGAGGCGATCAAATATCGGGAAGGTAGGGTTCAATGTCATAGCCGAGCAGTTCGCCCGCGTTTAGCGTTTGGTTACGAGGATTACGTAGCGTCCGGTGGTTTATTCTCGGTATTGTTTGGCTTGTTAGGCGGCGGCTTTCGGTTGAGCATACGTATCATGCCAAAAAGCACCACCCCGACTAATAGTATCCACCACCACGATGTGTATTTGCCCACTGTTCACCTCATCATCAATCCAATGTGATCTGTGCTCGCGACACCACATCTCCCCAACGCTTTTGCTCGGCTTTGATAAACGCTGCAAAATCACTCGCGATGCCTGAGCCCCCGCCTGCGCCATCTGCATCAAATTTAGCCTTCACATCTGCAGAGCGCAGCGCTCTGCCCACTTCTTCAGAAAGCTTCGCGAGTACGGCGGGCGGTGTTTTGGCCGGCGCGAGCAAGCCGTACCATTGCGAGGTTTCGAATCCAGGATAACCCTGCTCGGCCACCGTACCGACGCCAGGTAGGGCGGCTACACGGCTGGTAGTGCCTACAGCAATCGCTTTCACCGCACCCGATTTTATGTGAGCCATGAGCGGTGGTGCACCCGCGCTCGCAGCATCCGTACGCCCACCCAGAAGATCTTGCAATTGCGGACCGGTACCTTTGTAGGGAATATGTTGTACGTCCATTCCAGTTGCAAGCTTCAAATATTCAAACGACAAATGCCCTGAGCTGGCGTTGCCCGCTGAGCCGTAGTTCATTTTCCCTGGACTGGATTTAGCGAGCGCGATGAACTCTTTTAAATTATTGGCAGGCACCTTCGCGCCTACGACAAATACGCTCGGCACTTTTGCTAATAAACCAATCGGGGCGAAGTCTTTGTTTGCATCGTATGGCAATTTCGCACCGAACAAAATGGGATTGACAGCAAACGTGCCCACATGGCCCAAGATGAGCGTGTAGCCATCGGGGTCGGACTTTGCAACCTCGGCGGTGCCGATATTGCCAGCCGCGCCGGGCTTGTTATCTACGATGAATTGCTGCCCCAATTGCTCAGAAAGCTTCTGGGCTACGGCACGCGCCACAATTTCGCTAGAGCCCCCGGGCGCGAATGGAACAACGATACGAACTGGCTTGCTCGGATAGCTTTGAGCGCTGACACCTCCTATTACCCCCATACCTGCGGCGCAAAACAGGGCACATTTGAGAATTATCTTCTGAAAAAACGTCATTTTTTTAGTCCTCCTACGTCCTATTGTGCCAAAACTCCTGCCTGCACGCTACGTGTGCAGGGCATCGTAGATCCGCTGTGCAAGTTCGCGAGACACGCTGGGCACCCGCACTAGATCGTCGACGCTTGCCCGCTGCACGCCACGAATGCCGCCAAAATGGGTCAAGATATCTTGCCTGCGCTTCGGACCAATCCCTTCAATTTCTTCTAATGACGAGCCGCTACGGGCTTTTTTGCGGCGTGCACGATGCCCTTGCACAGCAAAGCGATGGGCTTCATCTTGAATGGATTGAATCAAATGCAAACCAGGGTGCGAGGGGCCCAATCGAATGGTTTCGGCTTGATCGGGGAATACGATTTGCTCTTGCCCCTTTTTGCGCTCGGCGCCTTTGGCGCTGCCAAACATCACAATATTGTGTAGACCTGCCTCGGCGAGAACTTCCGCCGCGATGCCGACCTGCCCTTTTCCACCATCGATAATCATCACATCGGGCATCGGCACTTCACCAGAGGCGATACGCGCGCAGCGACGCGTAAGGGCTTCGCGCATGGCCGCGTAATCGTCGCCGCCGGTGGCTGGCGTTACATTAAACGTTCGGTATTGACTCGTTTGCATCTTTGCGTCATCGAACACCACGCAAGAGGCCACCGTAGCTTCGCCTTGCGTGTGGCTGATATCAAAACACTCAATGCGTCTGGTGTCCGCTGGTAAGTCGAGCGCTTCGATGAGCGCAGCGAGCCTTGCGTCCTGGGTGGCAGCATGGGTCAACTTTTGGGTAATGGCCAGCTTTACATTATGCTCAGCCATGTTCACCCATACCCGCCGATCGCCAATGGTGTTTGACTGAATTTGCACGGCGCTGCCGCGCTGAGCGGAGAGCACTTCCGCCAATGGTCCCCGGTCAAAATCCATATTCACCAAAATCACGGGTGGCACGGCCCGGTCGATATAGTGGTGAGCGCAAA
Organism: Betaproteobacteria bacterium; assembly: GCA_031376405.1. Lineage (GTDB taxonomy): Bacteria > Pseudomonadota > Gammaproteobacteria > Burkholderiales > Casimicrobiaceae > JANMDS01. The sequence continues at coordinate 534 of JANMDS010000202.1, read as the reverse complement.
ACGCCAGCAACACATCAGCCACATCGCCATCGTCGTCGAGCGTGGCTTGCTGCGGATAAATCGTTTTATCGCCCACGTGTTGGCCACCCCGGATCATGGTTAGGTTCACCGCAACCAGCCCGCCCTCCTGAGCAACCGCTACCACATCGACATCGGTATCGGATACGCTCGAGACAAACTGTTTTTGTTGCAACGCGCGCAATCGACCGATTTTGTTGCGCACCCGCGCCGCGCGCTCAAACTCCAAGGTTTCAGCGAAGGCGTGCATTTGCGCAGTCAGCGTTTCGATGAGCGATTCGCCCTTGCCTTGGAGCAAAAGCGTGGCTTGCTCAACATCCGCAGCGTAATCGTCTTCGCTAATTTTTTTAACGCACGGTGCCGTGCACCGCTCAATTTGATGCAACATGCAGGGCCTTGAGCGATTAGCGAACACCGAATCTTCGCAGGTGCGAAGTTGAAAAGTTTTTTGTAAAAGTTGAATACCTGTTCGTACCGCCCACGCGCTGGGATACGGTCCGAAATACTGGTTTTTCT
>JANMDS010000102.1:0-25876 GCA_031376405.1 Betaproteobacteria bacterium | reverse complement strand
TTCTTCACCCAGAACTGCAGTACTTCCCCAATCATCACCAAACCGATGATGCACAAAATAATGCCGGCGACGAAATCGTAATCAAAGCGCTGAAACGCACTGAACAAAGTGCCGCCAATCCCGCCCGCGCCCACAACACCCACCATCGTGGAGTTGCGCAAATTAGAATCCGTTTCGTAGGCCACAAACCCAATGAACCGATTCATCACCTGCGGGATCACGCCGTAAATAATCGTATTGAAAAACGATGCGCCGGTGGCACGCACGGCCTCAATTTGCTTCAATGAAATTTCTTCAATGGCCTCGGCAAGCAATTTGCCGACAAAACCCACACTTGCAAAGGTAAGCGCAATAACGCCAGCCAATGCGCCAAAACCCACCGCTTTTACGGCGATGATGGCGATGATGACCGGGTGGAACGAGCGACAAAAAATGATGACCAAGCGCGCCGCCCAGCTCACCGCTGCCGGCATTAAATTGCGTGAAGCTAGTACGGCAATGGGGATGGCGATGAGCGTACCAATGAGCGATGCCAGGAGCGCGATTTGCAAGGATTCAAGCAAGCCAGTGAGGATATCAGTTTGGGTAAAGTTCGGCGGAAAAAAGCCTGCAAGAAAACGTGCGCCATAGCCCACGCCTTTGGCCATGCGCTCCGCAGAAACACCCATCGTAGAAAGCGCGTACACCACATAAACCACGAGCGCTATATAGCCAATTCGCGTCGCGAGTGAGGGCTTAAAAAAATCAGCGCGGGAAACGCTTTGGCTCACGTTGCCAACCAATCTTCGCCGCCGTAAATGGTTTGCAAAACATGTGGCGTAAGGCCATCGGGCGCGCCGTCGTACACCACCAAGCCGCCGCTCATGCCAATAATGCGCTGGGCGAAGCGTTGGGCGAGCTGCACTTGGTGAATGTTAATCACGACTGGGATGTCGTTCTCCGCAGCCAAGTCGCGCAGCAACTCCATAATTTCAACTGACGTTTTGGGATCGAGCGAAGACGTGGGCTCATCGGCCAAAACCAAGCCGGGCGATTGCATCACCGCACGGGCAATGCCCACGCGTTGGCGCTGCCCACCGGAGAGTGCGTCTGCCCGACGGTTTGCAAATTCGGCTAACCCCACGCGCTGCAGAAGCGCAAACGCTTTTTGAATATCCGCATTATCAAACTTTCGCCGCCACGCCGTCCACGCGCTCACGTAACCCAAGCGCCCGGAAAGCACGTTCTCCATCACGGTTAAACGTTCGACCAAGTTATATTCTTGGAACACCATGCCGATGCGACGACGGGCATTACGTAGCGGCGTACCGGCGAGCTTTGCTAAATCCGCGCCTTCAAAGTGGATCGCACCCGAGGTGGGGTTGACCAACCGATTGATGCAACGAATGAGCGTGGATTTACCCGTACCCGACGGACCGATGATTGCGGTTAAGCCGCGGCCTTCCACCGTGAGCGAAATATCTTTCAGCACCGGCTTGCCCGGAGCATATTCTTTTACAAGGTGCTCAACAACGAGCTTGGCCATCGCTTGGTTTCCAGTTAAAAACGAGGCGCTTTTTGAGGAGATAAATCCTAAAAAGCGCCTGTTTTGCGCCGCAGGTATTCGTTATTTTTTTGCTGCCGCTTCGCGCGCAACTTCTTTTTCGTAGCCCGATTTGCCAAACGACTCACCGCCTGCCGCTGCTACAGCGCGCACCGGCTCCCAAGTCGTTTTGTAGTTAATCGGAAAAAATCGATCCGCGCCATCAAATGCTTTTTGCATTTCAGCGTTGAACCGATACTCGTAAAAGCACGTTAGCACTTTATCGGCCAACTGGGGATGCAAATCGTGCGCGTAAGCGAAGCTTGACGTTGGGAATTTTTTGCTACGGTACACAATGCGGAAATCACTTTCTTTAATTTGTCCGCGCCGCACCATGCGTTCGTATACGTCCGAAGCAACTGGCGCCGCATCGTAATCGCCTTTTTGCACACCCAAAATCGACGAGTCGTGTTTGCCGGAATACACCACCGTGTAATCTTTTTCAGGCGTTACGCCCTCGGCGGGGAAGAGCGCGCGCGGCGCCATGTTGCCGCTATTGGAGGAAGGCGAGGTATGCGCGACTTTTTTACCCTTCAAGTCAGCGATTTTTTGAATGCCACCCGTGGATTTAGTCACGACGATCAAGTTATAGCCCTGAAAATCTTTTTCGTAGCCTTTCACGGCAAACGGAATCGCCCCAGCGACATTCACGGCGAAGGCTGTCGGCCCCGTTGAAAAACCCGCAACATGCAGCCGCCCCGAGCGCATCGCTTCAATTTCGGCGGCGTTACTCTGCACTTGGAAGAAGACTACCTTTTTACCCGTGCATTGCTTGAGATGCTCGGTAAACGGCGTAAATATTTTTTCGTATACCGCAGGGTCCTCGACCGGGGTGTACGCCCACACGAGCGTGGAAGGGTTTTTCCACTTCTTTTGATCCTTCGGCAAATCAGCGACGAGATCATTATTGTCGTCGCAATAGTTAGCGTCTAGTTCGCCTCGGTTTTTGCAACTATCGGGGGCAGCAAGCGCCGACTGGGAAATTCCTGCGGTGCAGACTGCTGCAAGAAAAATGCCTCTAAATAACATGTCTCACTCCTAAAGTAATGCTTGGTTCGAATAGTAATCGTTGAATTGTATGCAAACGCGGTCAAAGTTGCCTCGCAGATATTTCGGTATAGTAAGTGATACGGCTTCGCGTTAAGTGGCGAAGTTTTAATCGAGCAAGTTACCATGGCTATGTCCAGTTTCTTTCAGTCCTACCGATTCATGGCGAACGCAGCTTTTTTCATTTTGTGCGCGCTTTGGCTCTCTGCGACCGCCTTCAGCGCAACGCCCAATCCGCAGCGCGTCGGTGAAGTGCGTGGCGAGACGATTCTATATGTCGCAGAAAATGAGTTCGCGATGATTGATGCCATCAAAGATGGTGTGGCGACGATTTACCGCTACAGCGCTGACGGTAAGGAATTAGGTTCATTTTCGATCAGCGGGAAATCCGTCACCGGTTTCGCTCTGTATGCGATTACCTCGGTTGGCGACTATCTTATCGCGTGGCATGGATCGCAAGATCGCAATCGCCCTGTCGATACTGTTTCCGAGTATTCGGTATGGTCACGCACCGGATCTCTAATCGCAAATGTAAGTCTTACCGGCGGATCGAGGTACGAATACAGCCAGTTCACAGTGGAGGGAAACAATCTCATTGTTCGAAGAAGCAACTCCGAAAAAGAGCCACTCGAACGCTTCGATTTGGTGACGCTGCAAGATGGCAAAAGCAAGGCGCTGATGACATTCCCGACCCGTTCGGACTCGTTCTTGTTTGTAGGTGGGATCGTTAGCGTGCTTCGCGATGAACTGATCTCGCTAGGCGCGGTGCCTTTTGTTCACAGTTACGGATTGGACGGGAAGTTGATCGCCAGCGCGAACCTCGGCAAGTTCATACCGAACGGAACCGACGGGCTGGGCTCACGGGCAGTGCTTGTTGAGCCCGACCCTAAAGCCGTGGGCGATTTAGAGGTTTATGTAGCTTGGGATTTTTTGCGGAAAGTGGTTTCGCTGGATCGAGCAACATTAATATTGAAGTCCGCGATCGATACTCCGATAAAAAACGCTCAATACTTCGGAACACTCTTTCGGCGTGGCGCGTATCTAATTCAAGACTATTACTCGGTCGGTATCATGGGCAGCTATGGTCAAGCGATCTTCGTCAACAATCAAAAAATTGATGTCATCGGCGGACTCGGTGAACGTCGCCTGAAGCCCGCGCCTGATTTATCAGCTCTGCAGGCACTCAGCCGGTGTGTAGAGCAGACTGTTGTCGAAAATTTCAGAACCATCTGCACGAAACTTAGCCCACCAACAATTTACCGCTATGATCTTCAAGGGGATTACGCTCCCAGTGCGATTTTCACTGGCGAAGCGAACGCGCCACGCAGCACCGGTTATTCAGCATTTTCGGTCTCAAACTCCGGTTCATCGGTTTCATCAATACGTCGTGGAAATACCGGTGAAGTCGAAATCCCCATCACATTTGAAAATATGGACGATAGCGCCGTTGTTTCGGCATCGTCTAACGGCTACCTTGGCGACAAATACGTTAATTTTTTGGACGGTAGATGGCGCTACGACAAGGCCAGGAAGGCGCTCGTTGCGCCCGCGCTAATGGATGGCACGAAGGAAACGATCTTTATTCGGGTGATGGTCGGCGCACGTAACTGGAACTTTGATACTTTTCAAGTGATCTATTCGGCTCTACCTGCTTCTACAACTCCATTGGTCGAATTCTTCAACACCAATCTCGGTCATTTCTTCATGACACTTGAGGTCGGGGAAGCCAAGACCATCGACCAAGGCGGCGCGGGGCCTGGATGGATACGAACAGGCTATTCGTGGAACGCGTGGAAAGATGCTGCCAGTGCACCAACCAACGCCAAAAGCGTTTGCCGGTTCTACGGCAACCCCGCGTTAGATCGCAACGGCAAGCGGCTCGGCCCCAACTCACATTTTTATACGATTGATCCTATTGAATGCGCTCGGGTGGCGAACGATCCGGGCTGGGTTCTCGAATCAAAAACGGCGTTCTACGCGCTCGCCCCAGACCCCGTCAATTTAAGCTGTAACGGCAGCATTCTGGTTCGCCGCTGGTACAACAATGGCTACCCTACAAAAGATAGCAACCACCGTTACGGCTCCAGCTATGACGATTCGATGCAGCGCAGCAAGTGGGCAGATGAGGGCGTGCGGTTCTGTTTGCCGTAATCGCCCTAGCCGCCGCAGCCACTATTTCGAAAGTGCCCGCTCTCGGTCTCTGCCGGAGCGAACGGCTCTGCGCTGCTTTTGACGCGAGCAGCACGGGCCTTAAACTAATCCATACCTGCGGCGTAAATTCGCCTGTTTTTGAACTTTATCTCCCTGAAAACAATATGTCTAAAGCCTTCGCCTCACAATCCGATCTCACCGAAAAAAAAGCCTCGTTCATCAAGCTTTCTGAAAATGCCTATGCGTTTACCACCGAAGGCGACCCGAACTCAGGCGTGATTATTGGCGACGACGCGGTGATGATTATCGACACCACCGCCACGCCGGTGATGGCCCAGGCGCTCATCAAATGCATACGCTCGGTAACGGAAAAGCCCATCAAATATGTGGTGCTCTCGCACTATCATGCGGTGCGCGTGCTGGGCGCGAGCGCATACAAAGCCGAGGGCGCGACGGAGATCATCGCGTCGCGCGGCACGTATGAGTTGATCGTGGAGCGCGGTGCACAAGATATGCAAAGCGAGATCGAGCGCTTTCCACGATTGTTTAACGCCGTGGAATCGATCCCGGGATTAACGTGGCCGACGATGGTTTTCGAAAAAGAAATGACGCTGCATCTTGGCGCGCTGGAGGTCAAGCTCATGCATATCGGCGCTGGGCATACCAAGGGCGATACGATTGCTTGGCTGCCTTCACAACGCATTTGCTTCTCCGGCGATTTAGTGGAATACAACGCTGGGGTTTACACAGGTGATGCCCAACTCGAAGAATGGCCCGCGACACTCGATGCGCTGGCCGCAATGAAGCCCGTTGCGCTCGTGCCGGGTCGGGGCGAGGCGCTCATTGGCGAAGCACAAGTGGCTGCAGGTATTGCCTATACGAAGCGTTGGGTTTCAGATTTGTTTAGCGCGGCGAAAGCAGGCGTAGCAGCAAAGAAAACGCTGAAAGAAATCATGGCGGACACGCGCAAAGTAATGGACCCTACCTTTGGTGGCGTGTTTATTTATGAGCATTGCTTACCGTTCGATGTGACCCGCGCGGTGGATGAAGCCAGCGGCATTAAACATCCGCGCATTTGGACGGCCGAGCGGGATAAAGAAATGTGGGCAGCGTTGCAGGGCTGACATTAGGCGCCCAAACTAAGATAATTTGTGGAATTTTTACCGAGAAACGTTGTAATCGAACCATGAATAAAACCCGTCTTGAAGCTTTTAGCGATGGCGTGCTTGCCATCATCATCACAATCATGGTACTTGAGCTCAAAGTGCCGCACGGCGCTGACTGGGCTACGTTAAGCAAACTCGCTCCGGTTTTTTTAAGCTATGTTTTGAGTTTCGTATTTGTCGGTATCTACTGGAACAATCATCATCACATGCTGCATACCGTGAAGCATGTCACGGGCGGCATTTTGTGGTCGAATTTGCATCTGCTTTTTTGGCTGTCGCTCATCCCATTCGTAACGGGGTGGATGGGCGAGAACCATTTCGCGCCACTGCCGGTTGCTCTGTATGGTGTTGTGCTTCTCCTTTCTGGAGTCGCCTACAAAGTATTGCAGTCCTGCATTATTGCAACGCAAGGAGAAGATTCGCTCCTTAAAAAGGCGGTGCAGGGCGACCGTAAAGGCATGCTATCAGTGGTTGGCTATGTCCTCGCGATAGCACTGGCGTTCGTGAATCCCTATTTCTCCTGCGCAGTCTACGTCGCCGTCGCACTTATGTGGGTCGTGCCCGACCGCCGCATCGAGAAGCAAATGCACGCGGAATAGGCATGTGGGTACCTTCTTCTCCTCAAAACAGGAAATGCATTAGATGCTTTAACGCTGCCGCGCCGCATCGATGCAAGCGAGCAATACACTATTATCCGCAATCTGATTCGCCAACAAAAAAACCATGCGGGCATTGAGCTCGAAACTTTCCGCTTCGCTTAAACCTTCGTGGGCTTCGATGAGCGCGGCGTAGAAATCATCGGGCAGTTGAATGTTGGCGTCAATTTTCATGGAAGATAAATCCTAAAACGGCCCCTATTTGCGCCGCAGGTATACACCCCGCGTGGTGCAAATCGGGGCGTATGAGCGCGCATTCACCATGCTCTAGTTTGAGTTGGCGCGCGATTTCGCTGGTGTCGTCGCGCAATACTGTAAAACGCACCGGGAAACCTGCTTCCAGTGCAACACAATCGAGGCCTTGGTAACACATGCGGTCATGGGCCACAACAACCATCCGTCCTGCTTGGCGGGCGATAAAAGCGCTTAAATCTTCCGCTGCATCGAGCGCTACGTTTTGTATGGAACCACCTGCACAGCGCCCGAAATTGAGTGGCGATTGGGTGTAGGCGGAGGCAACGGACAAGCGCCCGGTGTTCACCAGCGCACGGGCGAACGGCTGGGCGCGCGCGAGGTCAATTACTGCGTTACGCAGCGCGTGTTCGGATCGCGAACGGGGCGTTAAAAAGCGGTTGGTGCGCGCGGTGGCTTTGATGTTTACTTGCGCGGCTTCGCGGCGTTCCGCGTGGTAGCTGTTGAGCAGCGCCTCGCCCGCGCGACCTTGCAAAACAAGCGCGAGTTTCCAAGCTAAATTGTCCGCATCTTGCACACCCGAATTGCCGCCGCGCGCGCCGAACGGACTCATGACGTGCGCGGCGTCGCCTGCAAAAAATACTCTGCCTTTGCGAAACTCATCAATCAGTAAATCACGGTAGCTGTACGGCCCGACCCACATTAAATCGAACTCCACGTCGTCGCCGAAGTGCTTGCGTAGACGCTCTTCCACCACATCGCGACGGCTCACATATTCTGGATCATCGTCCACGGACATTTGATAGTCGAGCCGCCAGACGTCATCGGCCATCAAGTGTTGCCACACGCAGCGGTCGTCGTTGAACGGAGCTTTAATCCATGTCCAGCGCTCCTTTGCTGGTTGGTGTTTGAATTTCACATCGGAAATGCACCAGCGGTCTACACCGGTGGCGCGTGGCGCGTTTATGCCTAGCGTTGCGCGTACGAAGCTGTTCGCGCCAGTGCAATCCACGGCGAACTGCGCGGCGCAGCGGTACGTGCCTGCGGGCGTATCCACGGTGAGCGCTACGGTATTTTCATCTTGCGAAATAGCGCTGAGCTTGTTTTTCCAGCGAATCGCATTCGGAGACATTTCTAAAATGCGTTCAACTAAGAACCATTCAACATAAAACTGTTGAATGTTGATAAACGGCGGTTGACACGAGGCGTTGTGAGTGCTTTGCTTGGCAAGATCAAAAGAATAGATTTCATCCTCGCCGGCGAATGTGCGCCCGATGCTCCACTCCACGCCTTTGGCTTTAATCCGATCGTAGGTACCCAGTCGCTTAAAAATCTCCAACGAATTTTGCGCGTAGCAAATCCCGCGCGAGGACGCGCCACGCACGCCAACCGTATCGTCTTCATCTATCAAAATAGCCTGCACGCCACGCTGCAATAAATCGCACAGCAAGGTAAGGCCCGTGAGCCCACCGCCGATGACGACGACGGGATATTGCGTAGATACGCCCTGCGAGAGTTCGGGTGGGCTTACGAACGAATAGGTGGGAAGTGCGTATTCCATAGTCGCATTATGCAAAAGCGCAGCGGTCTACGCGACTAACTTCCAGTTAAGTGTTTCATCGGCGTCCAACGGTACGACTTCATCGGGGCCAAGCGGAAATGTCTGCGAAGGCTGCCATGACTCTTTACGCAACGTGACCGTACCGGCATTGATCGGCAAACCATAAAATTGTGCGCCAAATTTCGCAGCGAAATCGGGAAGTTTCTCCAGCGCATTGGCGTTTTCAAACACGGTTGCGTAGAGCTCCAACGCGGCATGGGCAGTGAAGCAGCCCGCATGCCCACAACAATTTTCCTTGTTGTGCTTCGCATGCGGTGCGCTGTCGGTGCCTAAGAAAAATTTGGGCGAGCCCGATGTGGCCGCAGCGATGAGTGCTTTGCGGTCGTGCTCACGCTTCAAAATCGGCAAACAGTAGTAATGTGGCCGAATGCCGCCTTTAAAAATTGCGTTTCGGTTGTAGAGCATGTGTTGCGGCGTAATGGTTGCTGCAATATGAGCGGGCGCATCGGCTACAAACTGCGCCGCTTCTTCGGTAGTAATATGCTCTACCACCATGCGCAGTGCGGGGTAGCGGCGGCGCAAGGTTTGCAAGTGCGTATCTACAAATTTTGCTTCACGATCAAAAATATCGATATCGGCATCGGTGACCTCGCCATGCAACAACAGCGGCAGGCCCACACGCTCCATTTCGTTCAACGCGGCATCCACTTTTTCAAGTGCGGTCACCCCGCTATCAGAGTTGGTCGTGGCGCCCGCAGGATAATATTTCACCCCGTGCACAAACCCACTCTGCTTCGCTTTACGGATTTCTTCGGGCGAAGTATTGTCCGTTAAGTAAAGCGTCATCAAGGGCTCAAATTTGGGAGCGTTTTTGGCAGATAAGTCCGAAAGTGTGTCCAAAATGCGCCGCAGGTATTCACCGGCCTGAGCCACCGTGGTGACGGGTGGACGCAAATTGGGCATGATGATCGCGCGGGCGAATTGCCGCGCCGTCAACGGCACGACGGATTGCATCGCCGCACCATCGCGTACATGCAAGTGCATGTCGTCGGGGCGGGGAAACGTGATTTCAGTTTTCATGCGGATTTCTCATTCCTACCTGCGGCGCAAAATCGCTACTTTTTCGCATTGATCGCCCGCAATTGCGTGATCGTAGCCCGTGGCGAAATGTACTCCGCATCCACAATGATTTCGATAAGCGACGATTTATCTGCTTTAAGCGCGGCATCCAGCGCAACTTCAAACTCTGCCAAGCTTCGGGTTTGCACGCCGTTTGCGCCGAACGATTTGGCGAGCTCGGCGAAATTCGGGTTGTGCAAATCCGTACCGGAAATACGTGCTGGGTAGTCGCGCTCTTGGTGCATGCGGATAGTGCCGTAAGTGCCGTTGTTGACAACAACAAAAATCACGTTCGCGCCGTATTGCATCGCGGTACCCAACTCCAAGCCGTGCATTTGAAAGCAACCATCGCCGTTCCAACTCACCACGGTGCGTTTTTTATCAATCAATTTCGCCGCAATCGCGGCGGGCACGCCGTAGCCCATTGCGCCGCTTGTGGGTGCGAGCTGCGTGCGGAAACCACCGTAGCGGTAGTAGCGGTGGAGGAACGCAGCGTAGTTACCCGCGCCGTTGGTGACGATAGCATCGTGCGGGAGCTTGGCGTTGAGCATACCTACGATTTCAGCCAAATCGGTGATGCCGTCAGGCGTGCGGCGTTTCGGCGTGGAGTAAGCGAGGAAGTCGGCGCGGGCTTGCGCTGTTTGGGCAGACCACGGTGCGCGGCCCACACCTTCTCCGACTGGGAGAGGGTGTTTCAAGAGCTTCGCTAAGGAAAGTGCAAACGCACTGGGCGTAGCGTTAATCATTAAATCAGCTTGATACACGCGGCCCAATTCCTCTGCGCCTGCGTGAACATGAATCAATTTTTGCGTTGGTCGCGGCACGTCAAACAGGGTGTAGCCGCCGGTGGTCATCTCACCAAGGCGCGGCCCTAGCGCGATCACTAAATCGGCTTCTTTAATGCGTAAACCCAATGCGGGGTTGATGCCTATTCCAACATCACCCACGAAATTTTTATGAGCGTTGTCGAGCAAGTCTTGAAAGCGAAAAGCACTGCCGGTAGGCAGATCCCAAGCCTCAATAAAGCTGCGAATTGCAGTGCACGATTTTTCATCCCACCCATGGCCGCCCAAAATCAAGACTGGGCTAATCGCAGCTTGCAGCATCGCAATAAGTTGCGCAATATCTTCAGCGCCTGGACGCGTGACAATTTTTTGTGCGGGCGGCGCATCGGCAATAGCCACACTTTGCACGAGCATGTCTTCTGGAAGCGCGAGCACAACAGGCCCAGGCCGGCCACTCATCGCGACATGATAAGCATGCGAGATATATTCGGGAATGCGGTCGGCCCGATCAATTTGACTCACCCACTTGCACAGCGGCGCAAACATCTTGCGGTAATCCACTTCTTGAAACGCTTCCCGATCAACGAAATCGCTGCCCACTTGCCCGATGAACAAAATCATTGGGGTGGAATCTTGCTGCGCGGTATGCACGCCGATAGAGGCATTGCATGCGCCGGGGCCACGGGTTACGAATGCGATACCAGGGCGTCCCGTCATCTTGCCATAGGCCTCGGCCATGTTAGTGGCCGCACCCTCGTGGCGACAGACAATAAATTTAGCTCTATCGCGCTGCTTGTAAAAACCGTCGAGCGCGGCTAAGTAGCTCTCACCCGGTACGCCGAATGCGAGGTCGCAGCCGTTTAATACGAGTTGGTCCACGAGGATATGTCCACCGATGCGTGCTTCCATTGTCATCCTATTTTCCATGCAGTTTTTGTGCGAGCTGCACCATCGCGGCCCACACATTGATGTGCGGACGCAGCCCTTTGCTTGCAGCATCAAGATCGGCGAGCGCGCGAACGCACGGAGCAATAGCGCGCGCGTGCACCCGCCCGAGCGCAACCTCCACCGCTTCTTTGTTTTTCCACACTTGCGCCTGCCGCACTGCTTGCGCCGCAGCTACGCCACCACCGCGCGAAAACATCATCGCGCGAGCGAGGCTATGCACGCAATCCGAAAGCTGCCAAATAAGTGGCGGCGTAGCGGTGCCTTCGTCCCGCAATCCATTGAGCACGGTGGTGTACCGCGCCACATCACCACGCAAAAACGCATCACAGAGCTCCGGCATGGTGTAGCGGGCAACGTTGGCCACCGCATCTTGCACATCGCTCAAGGTGAGTGTGGGCTTCGGGCACACCAGCGCAAGCTTACGCACTTCTTGAATGGCCGAAACCAAATTACCTTCGCAATGATCGACTAAAAATTGCAAGGCCTCTCGATCTGCTCTTTGCTCCTGCATGGCGAGCCGCTGTGTGAGCCAGGCCGCCATGTCATCGCGCTCAACAGGTTTCGCTTCGATGACCACGCCGCTTTCGGCCCAGGCCGTGAACCACGCGCTACCTTGCTGCGCACGATCAAGCTTTGGAAAAGTCGCAATTAAAAGTGTGTCGGTCGTGGCCTGACGTGCGAGCGCAGCCATGTGTTGCCCGCCTTCAATGCCAACACGACCGCTTGGTACTCGAATTTCAGTAATTTTTTTCGTTGCAAAAAGTGAAAAATTGCTTTGCTCAGCGGTCGCATTTGCCCAGCTGAAATGTTGCTCCACCATCCATACATCGCGTTCGCTATAACCCGCTTTCGTAGCGGCGGCGCGGATCATATCGGCCGCTTCAATTTGCAGCAAAGGCTCATCGCCGTGAATGAGATACATCGGGGCGAATTGCGCTTTGGCTAAGTGCGCGGGCAATTGCTCGTTGCGTAGTTGCATAGAAATGTCTAGCGCACAGCGCTCACGCGAGCGGCTTGCAGTTGGCGGAGCATTTGCGCGAGAAGGTCAGCTTGCATATCCGCGCGCAGCACCCGCTCCTCACCTTCTTTAGCGAGCGCTTGCGCATCCGAAAAAGAAAAATCGCGGGTAGCGGAGATCGTGGTTTCTTCGAGCAGCGCTCTTTCACCTTCATCCACCACGTCAAATTTAACGCGTTGCTCCAACACAAACTCTCGCACTTTTCCACCCGAGGAAAGCGAGAGAATTCGCTTATCGGTGAACACTTCTAACACTCGGATGCGCGCTTGTGGCTTGTCTTTCGCTTCGACTAAAGTAATTGAACCCTGCGAGAGAATGCTGCGACGCAATTGATCCGCAAACTCCGGTACGGATTTGGGTGATTCGATGGAGGCAGTTTTAAAAGGGAACGTATACGCGCCGCGCAACTGAAACCCGCAGGCGCTCACGCCGAGCGTAAGCACGAGCAGAATGCTACGGGTTGTATAAAATTTTCGCATTAGAAATTAAAACCCTTTCACCTAGATTTTGGCAACGCCTACGCCACCAAAATGACCAAACGGCCCGGTACAACGATGATCTACTACGGAGGTCGCCATTCCGAGTAGAGCTCGACTTCTGGCGCTTGCGCGGCAGCGGCTTCAATCACGGCTTTGTCAGCTGTTGCGCTAACCACCAATTCCCCCCTTGTTTTACCGTTGATTTGCAACACGAGCGTGATGTGGTCTTGCTTCATCGCACTTGCATCAACTTCTGGCCAAGGCGCATCGAGCAAATCGCCATGTTGGGCCGCGTAGCCGAGTTGCTGCCAAAGTTGGTGCGTGAGGTGCGGCGTAACCGGGTAGAGCACACGCAACAAAATGCTCAATCCTTCGGCAATAAGCGCTTTTGTATGATCGTCAGTCCCTCTCAATTCACCCAGTGCATTCAACAAAATATCGCCCGCAGATACGACCGTGTTGTACTGAATGCGTTCAATATCAAAGCTGGCCTTTTGCAGTGTGGCGTAAATTTCTCGGCGCGTTGTTTGAACGGTGTCGGGTGCATCTTTCCAATTTTGCACCGATGGCGCAGTTTTGATCTGTTCAGTGATTTTTTGCGCGTAATCCCATAAACGGCGCATGAAGCGATACGAACCCGCGACCCCAGCATCGCTCCAAAAGAGGGTGTCTTCGGGATGCGCAGCACGCATCGTGAAGTGGCGCGCTGTATCCGCACCGTAGGCATCAATCAAATCTTGTGGATCAACGCCATTGTTTTTCGATTTCGCCATTTTTTCGACACCGCCCATCATCACCGGCTGGCTATCGCTGCGAAGCACTGCGCGCACGGGCTTACCATGGGCATCGGTCTCAACGTCAACATCTGAAGGGTTAAACCATTCCATCGATCCATCTGCATTTTTGCGATAGAAAGTCTCTGCGAGCACCATGCCTTGCGTGAGCAATTTGGTGAAAGGCTCATCAAACTTTACCAAGCCTAAATCGCGCATCACTTTCGTCCAGAAGCGGGCGTAAAGTAAATGCAAAATCGCATGCTCAATGCCGCCGATATATTGATCCATCGGCATCCAGTAATCTGCGCCCTTGCCCACCATCGCGGTGTTTAGTTGCGGATCGCAATAGCGCATGAAATACCACGACGAATCGATGAAGGTATCCATCGTGTCGGTCTCGCGCTGTGCGGGCTTTGCACATTTTGGACAAGCCACATTTAAGAAACCCGCGTGCAATTTGAGTGGATTGCCTGAGCCATCTGGGATGCAATCTTCCGGCAACACCACCGGCAAATCTTTTTCCGGCACGGGCACAGCACCGCAGGTTTCGCAATGAATGATGGGGATCGGCGTGCCCCAATAGCGCTGACGGGAAATGCCCCAATCGCGGAGACGATAGGTGGTTTTCTTTTCGGCAAAGTAACCTTGGGTGCGAATTAACTCTGGCACCATTTCGATTGCTCTGTCCGACGAAGAACCGTCTAACTTACTCCCAAGCTTTTCGTGCGTGTAGCAAATTCCCTTTTCAGCGTACTTTGAGTTCCATTCTGAGAGGTCAAACCAGTCCTCTCGCAATCCGGCTACCTCAAAAAATGTGTTATCCGGCTTACATTCAGCGGACTGCACCCAGCCCGTGGACGGCCCACATACCTTGAACGCCGCTTCTGGGAAAACAACTGGTCTTATCCCCAACCCATACTTCTTCGCAAACGCAAAATCCCGCTCATCATGCGCAGGCACACCCATCACCGCGCCATCGCCGTAGCTCATGAGCACGTAATTGCCCTCCCACACTGGCACGCTCTCGCCTGTGAGCGGGTGGTTCACCGTTAAACCCGTGTTCATACCTTTCTTTTCCATCGTTGCCATATCGGCTTCAGCAACGCCACCTTTTTTGCATTCTTCAATGAACGCAGCAAGCGCTTTGTTCGACGCCGCAGCATGCGTGGCAATCGGATGTTCTGCCGCTACAGCGCAAAACGTAACGCCCATAATCGTATCGGCGCGGGTGGTGAACACATACATCTTGCCTTCTTGCACCAACGTGCCGCTCGCGTCTTTTATGGTGTGCGGGAACGCGAAACGCACGCCTTCGCTTTTGCCAATCCAATTTTCCTGCATCGTGCGCACGCGCTCGGGCCAGCCGGGCAATTTGGTGAGCGTGTGTTCGAGTAACTCCGGTGCGTACCTCACGATATTGAGGTAGTAGCCTGGAATTTCACGCTTTTCTATCACCGCTCCGGTGCGCCAGCCTTTGCCATCAATCACTTGCTCGTTGGCGAGAACAGTCATGTCCACTGGGTCCCAGTTCACCACTTGCGTGCGCCGCTCGGCGATGCCTTTTTCGAGCATTTTCAAAAAGAGCCACTGATTCCATTTGTAGTAATCAGGCTTGCACGCGGTGACTTCGCGCGACCAATCAATGGCCAAGCCCATCGCCTGCATTTGCTTTTTCATGTACGCGATGTTGTCGTACGTCCATTTCGCCGGGGCCACTTTATTTTTCATGGCCGCGTTTTCAGCTGGCAAGCCAAACGCATCCCAGCCCATCGGCATCAACACGTTGTAGCCCTTCATGCGTAAATAGCGGGCCATCACATCGTTGATCGTGTAATTGCGAACGTGCCCCATGTGCAATTTGCCCGAAGGGTAAGGCAACATCGAGCAGGCATAAAACTTTTTCTTATCGACCCGCTCGGTTACGCGATACACATCGCCCGCGCTCCATTGCGATTGGGCGGCAGCTTCGATGGATTTATGGTTATAAGGAATCATGTGGCAAGCAATATTTCAGAGTAAGCCACAGTTTACGTTGCGCAGCAGGAATACCTGCGGCGCAAACGAGGCTATTTTTTTAAGATATTGCAAAAAAATTGCTGTTTTTGCGCCGCAGGTATTTGGCTATTTCATCCACTTCGGCTGCTTAAACTCAGCCACCAAATAATCCACCATCGCGCGCACTTTTGGCGAGATGTGGCGGCGCGAGGGATAGACGGCGTAAATCCCTAACGTAAGCGCTTGGTAGGCGGGCATGAGCTCGACCAATTGTTTCGAAGCGATGGCATCGCTCACCAAAAACGTGGGCTGCAGCGTGATGCCGCCGTGTGCGCAGGCGACGGCCACGCAGGTGTCGCCATTACTTGCGTAAAAACGGGAGCGGGTTTTCACACTGATTTCGCCTTCGGGGCCTACAAAGCTCCAGTGATCGCCCGCCGTCCAGTTGCTATAGGCAATGGCATCGTGATCGGCCAATTCGCTTGGGTGTTTGGGCTTGCCCCTTTTTTTCAAATATTGCGGCGAGGCACAGAGCACTAAGCGCGTGTTGGCGAGCGGGCGGCTCACCAAAGTAGAGCTCGGCAGGCGGGCGATGCGGACGGCCAGATCGTAGCCTTCGTCTACCAACTCCACCATGCGATCGGATAAATCCACTTCCAAGCGCACCGCAGGGTGTTTGGCCATAAATGCACCCCAAAGCGCTGCGCAATAGGTAATGCCGAAAGAAACCGGTGCGTTGATTTTTAGCCGACCACTCGCTTGGCCAGAGCGCGCGGTGATTTCGGCTTCCGCTTCATCGAGCGCGCCCAAGAGCTCTTTGCAACGGGCGTGAAACACCATGCCCTCATCGGTGAGCGAAAGCCTGCGCGTAGTGCGGTGCAAAAGCCGCACGCCAAGCCTAGCCTCCAGCTCACTTACGTAACGGGACACCGCGGGCTTAGACATTTCTAGATGATCGGCGGCGGCCACGAAGCTGCCTTCATCCACCACAGCGGCGAAGGTGCGCATTTCTAAATATTTATCCATGATTATTTCATTATGTGGATTAATTAAATACATTTTAGACTATTTATCTTTTAAATGGGAACAATTAAAGTTCACCCTATGCCGAAACGTCTTCGACAGGCAGCGCAAAACCAATCCGCTGCATTCGTTATTTTTTCAAAAAGGATTCATCATGAACTTCGCTAAAACTCTCCGTCAATCCACCCTCGTGTTGGCCACACTCGCAGGGTTTGCCAATGCCGCGCCCATCCCAACCAGTTGGGATGCGCCCCCGATCTACCCCATTGTGGATAGCCGCAGCCGGGCCCAAGTGGTCGCCGAAACGGTGGCGTACTTAAAGGCAACAAACGGCGCGTTTGTGTCGGGCGAAGCCCGCTTGCCGCAAGCCGCTGCGCTCGCGCAACCTACGCGCTCCCAAGTGCTCGCAGAAATCGCTGAGGCAAAGCGCTTGGGCCTGCTCACTCACGGCGAAGCAACGATGGTGCCCACGCCGCTGCAAAACGAGCAAGTGCGGCAAGCTGGCTTGCGCGCTGCAAATGTGTTGATCGCTGGGGCGCGTCGTTGATCGCAGTGTTCCGCGTTGGGGCAGTGCGCTCCAACGCGCTTTTCAAACCTAGCTTGTGAGAACTTTTATGAACGCCTCCTCCCCAACCAACGCAGCGGCCTTGATCGCCCGCCTCACCCTTGGCGCGGTTATGATTGCGCATGGTTTATTGAAATTTTTGGTCTTTACGCTGCCAGGCACGGCTGCGTTTTTCGCCTCTGTAGGCTTCCCCGGTTGGACGGCCTACATCGTCGCGCCGCTCGAAATAATAGCGGGCGTAGCACTCGTGCTCGGCTTTCACGCCCGCTGGGCTGCGCTGGCAACGCTCCCTGTTGCGCTCGGCGCGCTCGTCGTTCATGCGGGCAATGGCTGGCTATTCACCAACGCCAATGGCGGCTGGGAATATCCTGCCGTGCTTACGATGTTAGGCGCGGTCGTTGCGCTGCTGGGCGAAGGCGCGTACGCGGTGCGCCCGGCGCAGCGCGCGCTATAACAAGTAAAAAATATTAGTTCGACATCGAACTAACAAACCAATCCTGCTTTATCATTGCAACCTCAAACGCATGATCCACCATGAATCGACTTCCTTCTCTTTTCGTCTCGCACGGCGCGCCCACGTACGCGCTCGCGCCCGGGCTACCCGGCGCGCAGCTAGCCGCGCTCGGGCGCAGCCTGCCTACGCCGCGGGCGATCCTCGTGCTTTCGCCGCATTGGATGACCCGCGCTCTGGGCGTGTGCACGCAAACGACGACGCAAACGATGCACGATTTCGGTGGCTTCCCCGCGCCTCTTTATCAAATTCATTACACGCCGCCGGGCGCGCGCGCCATGGCGCAAGCGACGATGGCGTTGTTAGCGGATGCTGGATTTGCGCCGCAGGAAGTAACCGCCCGTGGCCTCGATCATGGCGTGTGGGTGCCGCTGCGGTTTTTGTTTCCTGCAGCCGAGGTGCCCACCTTTCAAATATCGATGCCACAGGATCTCACGCCCGCGCGCGCCCTCGCACTGGGCCAAGCATTAGCGCCGCTTGCACATGAGGGCGTGTTGCTTATCGGCTCGGGTAGCTTAACGCATAACTTATATGAAATCGAAATGGACTCTTCGGTTGCTGCACCTTACGCGACGGCGTTTGTCGGGTGGGTGCGCGATGCGGTGTTACGCGGCGATACCGACGCACTCGCGAACACGATGGAGCGCGCCCCGCACGCATTGCGCGCGCACCCAAGTACGGAGCATTTGCTCCCGCTCATGTTTGCAGCCGGCGCAGGCGATGCCAATGCACCCAACGGCGTACTCGAAGGGGGCACGCAACACGGCGTGCTTTCAATGGAATCGTATGTGTTTAGCGCAACTGTTTCGGGCGAGGGGCTGCTGATTGACCCCGAAATTGCGGCAGAATAGCCAGCCCTACCGCGTAGTTTTAGCTATTTTTTAGTGAAAACTACGCCGCGCAGAACGCTGTACACCTGACCGAACGGAAGCAAGGTTTGGCAAAAAACGGCATGGTGAGCGCATGTACGGAGGTGAACCTACGTGAGCCGAGGAGGTAGTTAACGACGCTCATATAGTAAAAGCGCGACGTGCAGCCAATTGTGCAGAGGTCTACCGCAGGCATTTCTGCTTTTACTCGTCGGCAAGCCCCTGCATCACCGCAAACCACTTCGCTTCCCCACCTGCATTATCCAAATGCGAATCGAGCCAGCGCATTTGCGTCTCCGTCAATTTTCCTTCGAGCACCTCCCCTGCACGCGTGAGCCGAAGCCTTTTCACGCGTTTATCTTCTGCACTCGGGCGATCCTCTACTAATTTCATCTCCACTAGTTGCCGTAGCGGCGCGTTCAACGCTTGTTTGCTGACATCTAAAATTTCTAGCAAACCCGTGACATGAATATCCGGATTGCGCCCTACGAAATAGAGAATGCGGTGGTGAACCCGATTGAGCCCCTTTTGCGCCAAGATGCGATCCGGCCCAGCGGTGAACGCACGGTAGCCGAAATAGAGCAGTTCAATTCCACGCCGAAGTTTCGCCGCGCGAGTCGGGCTTAGCGCTTGTTTTGAGTCAATCATATTGACGTAACTATACGATGCGTGTACGATTCACGCAATACGGCAATATTATTGACCTTTACCGATGGCTACGCTCTCAAACCGAATTCAATTTCTTTCCGCTTCGCCCATCCGCGAGATTCTCGCCATCATTGATCGCCCCGGCATGATTTCTTTCGCGGGTGGCCTGCCCGCGAGCGAATCGTTCCCGAAAATGGATTTGACGGCGATGCCTCAATCTACGCTGCAATACGGCCCCAGCGAAGGTGAAATGCCACTGCGCGTGCGTGTGGCAGAGGCACTTAGCGAGCGCGGCCTGCGGGTTTCGCCTGAGCAGATATTAATTGTGACGGGTTCGCAGCAGGGCATCGATTTGGTTGCAAAGCTTTTCATTGATGCCGGTTCCCCCGTCGCGGTGGAGTCGCCGACGTATCTCGCTGCGCTACAGGCGTTTCGTTTTTTCGGTGCACGCTTTACCGAGTTCAATCCGCACAACACCGCTTCGTTGGCAGATTCGCTACACGGTGCGTGCTTCGCCTATGCCATTCCTACGTTTCAAAACCCCACGGGCCATTGCTATGCGCAGGGCGAGCGTGCAGCACTCGCGCAAGCGTGCGATACCCACAACGTACCGCTTTTTGAAGACGACCCGTACTGCGATTTGATGTACGACAATTGCGAGCGTACACCTGTATGCGCCCAGCTCAAGCGCGCACCGTGGATTTACCAAGGTTCATTCTCAAAGAGCTTAGCGCCGGGCATCCGTTTGGGTTACGTTGCGTGTTCGCCAGAGTTCACCACTGCGCTTACCCGCTTGAAGCAGGCTGCAGATTTACACAGCAATCGCGTAAGTCAGTGGTGGGTATTGCAGCAGTTAACCGCTCCGGATCGGGAGGTTCGATCGCAACATTTGATACAGCTTTATCGAACGAAACGCGATCATTTCGCATCGCTGCTGCTTGAACATTTGCACGAACTCGCGCACTGGGAACGCCCAAAAGGTGGATTGTTTTTTTGGCTCACGCTTCAGCGCAACATCGATACCCAAGCACTCTTACAACGGGCGATTGCTCACAACGTGGCATTCATGCCGGGAGAACCCTTTTTTGCGAACGGGCAAACCACGGGCGCGAGCTTGCGGCTTAACTTCAGTCATGCCACTGCGGAGCAGGCTGAGCAGGGCTTGAAAGTCTTAGCGGGATTAGTTCACAGCGCGGCTGAATCTCAAAAACCCGCGGCGTAAAAACAGCATTTTTTGGGAGGTATCTCCCAGAACTGGCCCTTTTTACGCCGCAGGTATTTTGGGATTCACCCTTGCGCGGATCGAATCCATGGATTGCTCCATGATGATTTCATCGCCATCCTTTTCGCCCGTCTCTTCAAACCCAACGCTTCGATAAAACGGGCTTGGATTACCTTCAATCGGCACATACGAGAGTCGAAAACGGGTAAATGTTTTTTGCCCAAGCGCATGGCGAAACAAGGCATGCATGGCCTGCGAGCCAAGCCCCTTGCGTTGCACAGAAAAATCAATCATGAAGCGCCAGAGGTAGACGCAGTCCGCCGCGTTTTTGTCTTTTTGTGCCAGCTCGGCATCAATCGTTGGATCGTAGAGCATCGCAAAGCCTACGGGCTTTTCGCCTGCGTACAGCGCGCGTGGCACCGCGTTTGCGCTGACACTGGCCTGCGCAATCGACACCGCGTTCGTAGCGACAAACCGCTCGCCGCGCGCGCCTGCGTTGAGGCGCAACACATTGAGCAAATTATCCGCACTAATTGGATGCAAGGTAATCTGATCCGTCGCCGGATCCGCTTGATATCCGCGCGCTTGCAGCCGCGCCTCAAGCTTAGCTTTTTTCTCCGGCCATTCTTCTGCGGTCATGCTGTACATCACGGTATCGCGCACGCTACCATCGCGCCGAATGGCGTGATGACGAATGACCCCATCGCGGCGTGCGCCTAACTTTTCAATTGCCCGTTGCGATGCGAAATTGAAATTATCCGTGCGCCAACCCACTACAGGGCAGCCGAGCGTTTCGAATGCATGCGTCATTAACATGAGCTTACATAGCGTGTTCACGTTTGTGCGCTGTACGCTTTTGGCGTACCAGGTGTAGCCGATTTCTACTCGCTTAATGTTCGCAATAATATCGTGATAGCTCGTGCAGCCGATCACTTTCTTTGTCGCAACATCGATAACGGCGAAGGCGAATCGTGAACCCTCCTCGCGGGACTTGAGCGCGGTATCGATGTAAGCGCGCGTCTTCTCCGGTTCGGGTACCGAGGTGACCCAAAGCGCCCACAATTCGCCATCGGCAGCAGCTTCGCACAAGCCCGTCTCATGGGCGAGCGTAAGCGGCGCTAAGCGAATGCCGTCGCGTTCTAAAGTGATAGGTTCAGGCCACATAATGTGTTCGCTCAAGGTGAGGTGTCAACATACGATTCGGGCAGTGCGAATTGGGGTGGGTACTCAATGCCGCACAAATATAAGCCATCCGGTGCGAACGTAGGAGGCACATTTTTTCGGTCGATATTATCTAAAAAGTGCTTAATTTGCGCCGCAGGTATTTTTCCTGCGCCTATATAAACAAGCGCCCCAACAATATTGCGCACCATGTGATGCAGAAAAGCGTTGGCGTGTACGTCGATGCGAATATAGTCACCGACACGCTTCACTGAAATCGCGTGCATCGTTTTAACTGGAGATTTAGCTTGACACTGAGCGGCGCGGAAGGCGGAAAAATCATGCGTCCCTACCAAGGCTTGCGCACCGTCGTGCATGGCCTCTACGTTCATCGGCAAGTGCGTCCAACCGACGCGCCCTGCGTTCAGGCCGGGTCGGGCATCACGATCAATGAGCCAGTAGGTGTACCGCCGAGAAACTGCAGAAAAACGGGCATGGAAATCGTCGCCTACTTCTACGGCCCAGCGCACGGCAATACTCTCATGAAGATGAGAATTCACGCCCCGCACCCAGGCCGTGAGCGGGCGCACAACCTTCGGTTGAAAATGAACGACCTGAAGCGCGGCATGCACGCCGGTATCGGTGCGCCCTGCTGCGGTGACGGGCGCTGCCCCACCATCGGAAATTTTCGCAAGCGCCGTTTCAAGTTGAGCTTGCACCGTCGGAATCCCGACTGCCTGCGTTTGCCAACCGTACCAAGGTGCGCCATCATATTCAAGCCCTAACGCAATCACCTTCAATCCTTGTAGCCATAAAGTGCTCAAAAAGAAAACGGGCGCAGTCAGAACGACTGCGCCCGTATGAGTATGCCGCAGCGATTACTTCAATCGATCAATGATCGACTGTGCATCTCTTTTTTGCTGCTCGTTTCCTTCGCGCATCACTTCTAGAAGGATCTCCCGCGCGCCGTCTTTATCGCCCATTTCTTCGTAGGCTTTAGCTAAATCAATTTTCGTTGCGGCATCTTCAAAGCGCACTTCGAGCTTCGAAGACTGTGGTGCCGTGAAGGCCAAGTCAGGATCAATGCCCAAATCGAGCGAGGCTGCGCGCAAGGCCGGAGAAAGCTTACTGCCTGTCATCACTGAGTCGCGGTCCATCCGCGCAAAGGCGGCAGGGCCACCTTGCTTATCCATTGCACGAGCAAGCCCAGCTTCGAGATCTGCAAGATCTTGCTCGAGGCCAAAGTGCTCCGCCGGTGGTTGCATCGCCCGCGGTGGTGCGGCAGGTGTGAACGTTGGCGGAGGGGTCGGCGGCTGCGCGGGCGTTAAGAACTCACCCATCATCGTAGGTCGACGCAAAGTGGGTACTTTTAAGCCATCATCGAGCGTGAAATCCAGCGCGCCAACATTTACATCGGGCTCAACGCGCTTTGGCTCGTCGTAGAGGATCGGCGCTGATGGAGGGGGTGGCATTGCAACCACAGGTGCGGGGGTGGCGCTGGATGCCCGTGCTGCGACCGCCGCTGCCATGGCTGCGCCCGCAGCGCCGGTAGCCGCCACAACACCGAGACCGCTGCCCGGCTCAAGGGGAGGTACTGGCGCACCCGCCACGCGCGAGTGATCAGGATAAAAGCGCTTTGCCACGGCGGCGGTGCTCGCCCAGCCTTCGGGGTTCCCCGCCTGGGCTACGTGAAGTTTTTCGAGATGTTCATCGAAATCGCCACGGCGTCCGAGTAAGCCATAAACCTCTAACAATTTTTGGCGAACCTCTACGCGATTTGGATCGTTCTTGAGCGCTTCGAGCAAGATTTCCTCTGCTTGCGTCTCACGGCCATAGGCGATGTAAACGTCGGCTTCCGCAACGGGATCCACCTCACCGGCATCAATGTTGCCAAAACCGGAACGGCTGAACTGGCTCGGCTGCAACAGTCCACTCTTGGTGTTGACGTTGCCGCCCGCAGTGCTGGCTTCACCGAATACCGTATCGGGTGCGGCTTGCGTATCTACTATGGCGCTGCGTGCGAGCGTTGGCTCGGTATCATCTGCTGCAGATTTTTTGCGACGACGCGCCCATAACAAAGCGCCGCCACCTAATGCCGCAACCCCGGCAAGCGCAGGCCATAAATCGCCTAGCATGCCCATCACGCCGGAGTCAGCTGCCACAGGCGCTGGAACGGCGGTAGCCACTTTAGGTGCGGTGGTTGGTGCTGGCGTTGGGGCTGGCGCAGCGGTGGGCGCTGGAGTCGGCGCTGCGGTTGGAGCCGGCGTTGGGGCAGGCGTTAGAGCTTCTGTAGGCGCGGGGGTGGGCGCAACGGCTTTGGCGGGCGCTCCAGCCGGCGCGGACGGCGCAACGGTCGCAGCTGTTGAAGCGGTCGGCGTGGGTGCAGCAGCCACTTTCACATCTGCTGCTTTTGCGGGCGATTTTGCTTCCTCGGCCTGCTTTTGCTTTTCAGCCAATGGCGCGTTTTTCAACGCCAATGCCGTTTTCAAATCTGCAACGGATTTTTCCAAGTCTTTTTTACGCGATTCGGCTTCATCCACCGCTTTTTTCTTCGCAGCTGCATCATCTTTTGCCGCACTGGCTTTGCTAGCCTGCGATACCTGCAGGCGATCAGCCTTGGCTTTCGCCTCTGCGTCGTTCGGGGTCGCAGTTGTGATTTTGCCGCTAACGGCTCCGCTGCCTTTTCCACCTCCAACGAGCGGCACGCGGTCTGCCACGCGGGCTTGGTAGCCGCGCCAGCTTTCCGTTTGGGCGCGCACCTCGTTCACGGCATCGGCTACCGATACGCTTTTCGCGTCTACCGAACTCGGAACGGTGACAGTTGCACCAGCACGCAGCACATTGATGTTGCCGTTTACGAACGCGTCGGGGTTGGCCCGCTGCATCGCGATTAACATTTGCTCAAGCGAAACGCCTGGGATGAAATTTCGATCGGCGATGTTTGACAACGTATCGCCCGGACGAACGGTAATTTTTTTGCCGCCAGAACGATCTGCCACCGCAGCGGGTACGGGTGCAGGCTTGGGCGCTCGCGGCGCTGGCGCAACTTTGACTGCAGGACGCGGAGCCGGCGCTGGACGCGGTGCCACGGCAACTGGTGCAGGAGATGATTCAACCACCCTTGCTGGCAGCGCGGGCATGGGTGCGGGCGGCGCGATTGCTACTGGCGCTGGCGCGCTCGGCGTAGGCAACGCAATTGGGCGTGGCGGCAGATTGGGCTCTACCGATTGCGCGGTGGCAACGCCAGCAGGGTCAAGTAAGAATACGTACTCGCGCACAATCCGCCCAGTGGGCGCGTTTACCTCAACGAGCAAATCAAGGTAGGGCTCTTGCACTGGGCCGGTGCTCGACAACGTAAGCACGGGGCGGCCATTCACGGTTTGCGGCGTGACCCGAACGCGCGTAAGCGAGGCGGCGTAGTCTAAATTTTGGGATTTGTAGAGCTCTGGTGCGGCAACGCGCGCGCGCACCGTTTCTAACGTTTCCGCTGCATCGAGAAAAAGCTCGATGTTACCCATCAAAGGCTGACCGAGGGCAGAGGTCACATTGAGCCTACCAAGGCCCAGCGCCCACGCTCCGGTGGACACGGCACTAATGCTCGCGACAAGCCCTGCAACCGCGAGCGCTTTCGCTAGAGGTCGATGAGCCTTGCTACGCAACGCTGTCCGTGGTGGCAAATTCTGGCCGAACATGGAATATTCTCTTGGGTTATTCGGAAGACAGACGTTAGCACCCCCGCATCGCGCGGGCAAGAGTAATTAAAGAAAATCAAGTACCTGCGGTGCAAACGTGGTAATTTTGTTGCGGATTTATGCGCCTAGGTATGCAAACTAGCTACGATTGCATCGCCCATGGCTTTAGTGCCAATCACTGCTTCGCCTGGCAACGCAATGTCTCCCGTGCGTTTGCCGGACTTCAATACGGCGCGCACCGCCGTTTCAATCCGATCAGCGATCTGCGGTTTAGCAAACGAATAGCGGAACATCATGGCCAGCGAGAGGATGGTTGCAATCGGATTGGCCTTATCTTGCCCAGCAATATCAGGCGCGGAGCCGTGGATGGGCTCGTAGAGGCCGATGCATCGGGTACCGAGCTCCGGCGCGCCCGCGAGCGACGCCGACGGCAGCATCCCCATCGAACCGGCGAGCATGGACGCCTCGTCGGTCAGGATGTCGCCGAAGAGGTTCTCGGTGACGATCACGTCAAAGTCCCCCGGCCGCGACAGGAGGTGCATCGCCATGGCGTCGACGAGCACGACGTCGTACTTGACCTCGGGGAACTCGGCCTGCATCACTCGGGCCGAGACGCTCCGCCACAATCGCGAGGCCTCGAGCACGT
This sequence comes from Betaproteobacteria bacterium, assembly GCA_031376405.1. GTDB lineage: Bacteria > Pseudomonadota > Gammaproteobacteria > Burkholderiales > Casimicrobiaceae > JANMDS01. The sequence goes on along the minus strand of JANMDS010000102.1, from coordinate 64 downwards.
TGGCCTTGTCGACCATCGTCAGCTTGCCGCGGCGGCCGCGGGCGGCCTGGGCCGCCAGACGGAC
>JANMDS010000076.1:0-2820 GCA_031376405.1 Betaproteobacteria bacterium | reverse complement strand
CCCCCCCCCCCCCCCCCCCCCCCCCCCCTCAACTGGAATAAGACAATCGAAATCGCGATACGTGACTTCCGCTTTGCAACCAATGCGAGCAGTAGCGCAACCAAGAAAATCCCGAATTGTCCAATTGTTGGAGTCGCAAGCGGTGGTGGAACAAAATTAAATGCTTGAATAGTTGGAATGGTCGGAAATCCGCCATTATCTAGCCGCTTATATTCGTAACGAACAAGCCGAAGCGTGCCACTAGGAGCTAGAAGGCTGGCTGACGACAGTATGTAGCAGCCAACCGGTGGCAGAGTAAATCCATAGTTCTCAGTTCTCAGAAAAACCCTTACTTCACCAGGTACCACTTCGATATCATATTCGCGTAGACCATCACTAACAATTACAGCGATCTGGTACGCTTGACCGGAACTAACGGGATTTGGGATAGGCAATAGTGAGGTGTCAAACCCCTGCGACCCACAAGAACCCGCGGCAGGTGCCGGTTTCCAAGTTTGCGCCATAGCTCCGCTGCACAGTAGCGACGCACCTAGCACTAAGCCAAGTCGCCCTATCCAACTTCCTGCACTTTTTACCGCCTTTCTGAAACAGACTGCGAATTCACATATTGAACGGTACATGATTTTTGTTCCTTTTCGTAAATGTTGCGATCGGGTTTTTTCTCATGTTTTGCGCGATTTCTAAATATATAGAGCTTTTCTTTAACAACCGCCGCGCGTCTTGGTTATACACCCATGCCAATGCTGTCGATAAGCGCATTGGTGGTAAAGCTCGATTTTTTGGGTCAATCAAAACCGAAGACCGAGCCGCAGTGTCGGCTTTTCGAATCGCGGCTAAATCAGACTTACCTTACGCGTTGGCACCAGCAATAAATAATGAATGGGGGGAACGAAATGCAATATCGCTCTGGCTACTATGGGCCTTGGCTTGGAGCGTGCGCCAAAGAAGGGTAGCGCCGCAGGTATGATTTTTCGTCACTGCTCTGCGTCGGTGTCGCGAATATTGCGCTTGCAACCAGACACGAAATACTCTCGGTAAAGTACTCAATACCTGCGGCGCAAAACAAGCTATTTTTCAAACTTATCTCCCAGAATGGGTCTTAGTTTGTGCCCGTACATAATCGGCCACACGCTTGCCAGTTTCATCTTTAAACTTCTCGTCCGTCGTGCGTAGTCGCAGCACGCGATCAATGCGAAAGCTGCGAAAGTCGTTGCGCATTTCACACCACGCGGCCAGCGTCCAGCGCTCGCCCCAGAAAAAAAGCGAGAGCGGGCGCACACGGCGCTCGCTTACTTTTTCCTTTTCATCTGAGTACACAAATTGCACTTTGTTTTGCGTGCGGATGGCGCTGCGCAATAGCTCAAAGCGCTCACCCATTTGTTTTGGAATGTGAAACTGTGGCACAAAAGTGCGGCTGGCTTCAATCCACATTTGCTTATCCGGCGGGAGCACTGCCGCAATCTTCGCTGTGGCCGAGAGCGCAGCGGCGGCAAGCTCGGGCGAGCTCCACGCCTCCACCATCCGCGCACCCAAAGTAAGCGCCTCGATCTCTTCCATTTCGAACATTAGCGGTGGCAATTCGAACCCGCCGCGCAGCCGATAACCAACGCCCGCTTCGCTTTCGATGGGCGTGCCAGTGAGGGAGAGATCGCGCACATCGCGATAAATCGTGCGCTCACTTACTTTCAGCCACGTAGCAAGCTGCGCCGCAGTGGTGAGCTTTCGCCCACGCAAATATTGCACGATACGAAAAAGTCGGTCAGCACGGCGCATGGGTTAATCGGGCACGCGACCGAGCATCGCGCATGCGATCAGCTCAAAATCAGCGCGGGCCATCTCGAAATGCCCAAAGCGAAATGGGTAGCCCCAACGATTCACATCCCGAATGAACGATAGCTTTTCGATCAGGGGAAGAATAGAGGCGGAGGCGGCGGTCGTCTCGAACGTTACGTTGCGACGGTACGGCACAAATCCAGGTGCCATTTCGAATGGGTAGACCGTATCATCCGCTATTTTGCCGAGCGCAGTAAATTCCTGACACGGCGCGTTACTTTCGAGTGAAAATTTAGAAGAATAGTAGGCAATCCAATCCCCTGCAGCCATCCGTTTAAGTGGTGCAGATTTGCCGTGCCCTAGTTGGCAAAAGCCACCCTGCACGCCTCGGGCTACGTGCTCCTTCGAGGCCACGCCTACCCAGTAGCGCGCGGGCGCAGGCTCGAGCAAAGATGCTGTTTTCACCGTTACCCTTCTGAGTGCAAGCCAACGCGATTGCCTTCGCAATCTAAAAAATGCGCGTAGAAGCCCATGCCCGGTGGTAGTGCAGTTTTTGCTTTGGCAACGCGCCCGCCAGCTTCGATCGCGCGATTTAAAAACGGCGTCAAATCCGCGCCAGTGGAGAGATAAATCACTGCACCGTCTTTGTTTGGCAATACGCCGGGCTCGCTTAGTATCGCGCCATTTATCGCACCGGTCGCGCCGACTTCCCCCCCGAATACAGCAAGATCACCGTCGCCGATTTTCTCGCGACGCAACGTGATCTGAAACATGCGCTCATAAAAAACAACAGCCCGCTCAAAGTTCGATGCGGGAATTTCAAACCAAACGGCAGTACCAATCATTATGTTCTCCTAAGCTACGTTGTGAATAAGAGCGTATTGTGGAGAACCGCTCCTGACAGCGTTGTGTCAGGAGGTTTTGGAAGCGCGTCTCAACCCGGAATGCGCCCCAACATCGCGCGCGCGATCAACATAAAATCTCCGCGGGGCATATCAAAAAGCCCCGCGCGAAACGGCACGCCCCAGAGCTTTTTATCCCTGATGA
>JANMDS010000052.1:0-3969 GCA_031376405.1 Betaproteobacteria bacterium | reverse complement strand
AATCGTCACGGTCTGCGGCGCGCGTACCGTCGTGATCGGACGCGCTCCAAACGAAAGCGAACCTGGCGTTACCGTAAATGATGGCGCAGTGGGCGGGTTGATGCCCTCACCTGAAAGCGATGCAGATTTAACAACCGTAGTGCTACCTAAGACCGCACCGCTATTGGCGCTGACCGCAAGTGATCCACTAAATTGCCCTGCAGAAAAGGGGGCGAGTGCCACGGAGACGACACAACTTTGTGTGGCCGGTAGTTTCGTAGGGCAGTTTGAAGCCAGAATAGAAAAATGATTGGGTTGTGTGATCGAAACAAAGGTGATGTCTGCCGCGCCCGAATTTGTGATGGTGACGTTTTGAATTGAACTAACCGAACCCACAAGCGTCGCGGCATAGGAAACGGATATCGGAGTTACCGTGAATTCAGGTGCGGGCGGCGGATCATAGGCTTCACCTGACACTTGGATGGTTACGGGATTTGGGTAATTAGTTGCCGCAAGTGAAAGCGTGCGATTGAATACACCAGGTGACGTTGGTTCGAAGGCCACCGTCACATCGCAGATCCCATTGATTGCCAAGCTGCCCGAGCACGTTGTAGACACAACTCGATAAGGCGGAGGAATCGCGACGCTAGTAAATGAAATGGAGGCGGTTCCGGTATTGCTGAAAGATACCGATTGGCTAGGACGCGTGCCCGATGTCGGCGTGGCGCTGAAGCTAAAAATTCCAGGCGTAAATGTCCCGACAGGCGTGCTCGGGCCAGGGGCATAGCCAATGCCGGAGAGTTGAACGACATGCGGGCTGTTCGGCGCATTCGTGTAGAACGTTAAGCTTCCCTGCCTTGGTCCCGAAGCTGTCGGCAAAAAATAGACATTGCCAGTGCATGGAGATTCTGGATAAAGCGTTCCGCTGCTGCAACTCGATCCTGAAAAGTCTGCAGAAAAATCTCCCGTGGCTTCAAAACGTGAGATCACTGTTGGCACACCGTTTAGCGACGACAGCCGTATTTGGTTCGCGGGGCTTAATGTGCCAACATTAGATGTCCCAAAATCGATCGATGTACGATCGAGGCCGAACTCAGTTGGGTTTGCAAACCACTCGCAATACGCTCCTAATGCGAATTGCGCCGAGCTACCTGGGGGAACGTAAACGCCAGACGCGACGGTATTGGTTCGCACACACTCCACGCGCGTCGCGAGCGATGAAGTCGGTTCGCAGTACGTGCCGCCGTAATAGTCGGGCGAACAATACGCGCTTGCACCCGTGGGGTCGGCGCAAAGGACGGGGAGAACCAGTGCAGCGGCAATATCTTGCTGCTGACAGCTGATATTGCCCGATGTATCGCACTGCACGACACCATCGGTTTTAAGTGTAATAGGGCAGTCGATTCGATTCGCAGAAGTCGGAACGCCGGGGTCCAAAAAACTTAGAAAGCCGGGCTTGACGCGACTGGCCATGCGCTTGACGAGATCGTGTAACTGAGCGCTTGTCAGATGACTTTGCGGTGTTTGAGCTACAGCTTCGATGGCGTTCGCGTTGAAAATAGCTGCAATGCAGCTGACTAGTGCTAATCTCTTGCGAGGCGACATGTGATTCCCTAAGGCGGCGCAATTATTTGCACCTGCGTTTTTTTATTCATCCAACGGCGACTTGTTTATATCGAGATTCGACGCGACTGACAAGGAAATTGAGATTGAAAGTAGTTTTTGCGTGGGAACTCGGTGCAGGGTTTGGACATATTGCATGTTTGTTGCCTTTAGCGCGAGCGATGCAAGCTCGCCAAGTTAAAGTCAGTGTGATATCGCGGGATATCACCGCAGCTGCAATTTCGTTTCGTCCGCTTGGAATTTCAGTGCTGCAAGCGCCCATCGCGCTACGAGCAGTCGGTTTGCCGCAGCAGGCGAACTATGCTGAAACACTGCTCGGTGCCGGTTACGGTGACATAGATACTCTGGTTTCCACGATTGATGCATGGCGACAGCTACTGTTCTCGTTTGGCACAGACCTGGTCGTAGCGCAATTCGCCCCAACGGCAATTCTGGCTGCGAAGTCGATTGGTCTCCCCGTTGCAAACGTAGGGTCTGGGTTTGAGATTCCGCCGCACGCCACGCCAATGCAAAACTTTCGGGACTGGGGATCATTGAACGCAACGTTGTTACACGACAACGAAGTGACCGTCACAAATAACATCAATGCAGCGCTCAAAATTTTAGGAATTTCACGGTACGAGAACTTTGCGTCCGCCATAAACACCGATAGAACTTTTCTGACAACCTTTCCAGAGTTTGATCACTACCCGAAACGATTTGAAGTGAAATCGTTTCCGAGTGGTAATCCGTACGTTGGGCCGATCCACGAAATGTCGGCTAGTATTACGCCATTTTGGAGGGAGCGGCAAGCAGGTATTCCCCGCCTACTGGCGTATCTCAAAGCGGAGTATCCAACGGTTGACGCAGTGCTAGAACAACTTTCCCAATGTAGGCTGAATACCGTGGCAAGTGTTCTAGGGCGTGGGCCTCGAGAGCTTTCGTTTCCCAAAGCTTCGAACCTTCATGTCGAAAGAGCCCTTCTAGATTGGAAGCTTGGTCTCAGTGAGACTGATTTTGTGTTGTGTCACGGCGGCATCGCATCGACGTCGACTGCATTGCTTGCGGGAAGGCCAGTGATCCTCCTCCCGACCAACGCCGAGCAATTCATTCTCGCCCGAGCGGTAGAAAGTGCAGGGCTCGGGATAAACGTTGCACCTGGATTTAATTCCGTGAGTGTTCGTTCGGCGGTCGAAACGCTCGGCGTCGAAAGCAAGTTTCGAGACGCAGCGAGGGCGTTTCGTGAAAAATACCGAAATTGGAATGGACGCAATTCGGTTGAAACGATCGTCACTGATGTCTTAAATCTAAGAAGCTAGACACAAACACACATTCGAAACCAAAATGCCGAAACGCGGGCAGTGCTAACATCCTCGCCATGTGGCGATATCTTCTATTTTTGGCGGCGGCGCTTGCGCTTGTTGCTCGTGCGCATGCCCAAGAAGGCGTGCAGCTTAATTTCTCCAACACCGATATCGAAACGGTGATTAAAGCCGTGGGCGAATACACGGGGCGCACGTTTGTGATTGACCCGCGGGTGAAGGGCTCGATCAACATCGTGTCATCTAAGCCCGTGCCCCGCAGCGCGATTTATCCGGCGCTGCTTTCTTCCTTGCGCATGGCAGGATTTTCGGCGGTGGAATCAGGCGGTATTACCCGCATCTTGCCTGAGATTGAAGCTAAAACGTATGCAGTGCCGGGGCAGGGTGGGGCGACGGGCACTGTGCTTACTACGCGCGTGTTCGTGTTGCAAAACGAATCCGCCGCACAGGTGTTGAACGTGGTGCGCCCGCTCGTAGCACCGAATAATTCGGTGGTGGCGTACGCGCCGGGCAATGCTTTGATCGTGACCGATTATGCGGACAATCTGCGCCGCATTGAAGATTTGATTAACTTGCTTGACCGCGCGGACAAGCCTTTGGCCGCCGAGCCGCAGGTGAGCGTACTCAAAAACGCGAACGCGGCGGATGTGGCGCAATTGCTTCGAAGCGTATTTGGTGATGGAGCGGGCGCGGAGGCGCGGGATCGGGTGACGATCGCGGCCGATTCGCGCTTAAATGCGGTGCTCCTGCGCAGTGAAAACCCAGGGCGCTTAGCCCGCGCGCAACAAATGATCGCCCAGCTCGATCAACCGCAGGCGGCGAACGCGGGCACGGGCAACGTGAACATCATTCGCCTTCGGCACGCCGACGCGATTGATTTGGCGCTCACCTTGCGACGGGTGTTGGGCGCAGAAGGCCCGAGCGGCAACGCCACCGCGCAGCCGGTATCGCAGCAACCCAATTTGAGCAGTTTGCTCACGGCATCAACGCTGAACTCATCAATACCTGCGGCGCAAAATAGCCCACTTGCGGGCAATATCTCCCAAAATTTGAGTCCTGCGCAGCC
>JANMDS010000541.1:0-20734 GCA_031376405.1 Betaproteobacteria bacterium | reverse complement strand
TTGCCGAGCTAGGAAAACAACAAGTATCGCGTCGCTTAAATCTACGATGCGAGCTTTACGCTCAAGGGTGGGCACGGCGTACGCGATACTTACAGCCTCGTCAGCAACTTCAAGACTGTGGAAAGATAATACAAGGGTGGGGTTCACCCCACCTCAACACCAACACGCACAACGTGCGTTTTGAATATCCGACCGCTCACTCACGAACCACAAGAGCCTAAAGTGGGTGGGATGAATCCCGCCCTACGACTGTTCAAGCAAAAACCTGCGGCGCAAAACAGCCTGCGTAGGGTGGGGTTCACCCCACCTCAATACCGACACGCACAACGTGCGTTTTGAATATCCGACCGCTCACTCACGAACCACAAGAGCCTGAAGTGGGTGGGATGAATCTCACCCTACGACTATTCAAGAAAAAAACCTGCGGCGCAAAACAGTAGCGTAGCCTCGATGAAATGCCGCGAATGAACGAGTGGTAACGATGAACCGTGCGGCATGGAATCGAGGTTTTATACATTCCCACAACCGTTACGGTTGTCAAAAAAACTGAACTGCCTCGATTCCCGCGCGAACCTTTGTTTGGATGCTTACCGTCCTTTCGGCGCTCCATCGAGGCTACGGTTTTAAAGCAAAAAACCTGCGGCGCAAAATCGCCATTTTTTAGGCAATATCGAGTACGGATTTCGCCCAGTTTGGAAGTGGATTTAGCTGCTGAATAATGGCTCCGTCTTCCAAAACGGCGACGCGGTGGTGGGTGCTGGATGCATCGTACAACACGGCGAGCGAGGCGCGCTTGACTTCTTGCCGCAAATTTGCGAGCGTGCGCGGGTAGCGTTCGAGAACGCGCGCGACGGGCACGTTATGCCCGCCTTCGGTCACGCGCGTGCGAACCCGCTCAAGCAAGGTGCGCGGATCGTCTACGGCGACGATGAATAGCGTGACGAAAAATCCCGCGTTGAGCGCATCGTCGATGAGCTTGAGTTTAGAAGGGTGGGAGAACACGGTTTCGCTGGCAAACGAACGCTTCGCTTCGATCAGCTGCGCGCGACGAGTATCTGCCCATTCCCGGGCTGCGTGCGAGCGCGCTTGCAGGTCTTTGATGCGTGAGAGTGCCGCAGCTTCGTATAGGTCGGCGTTCACAAACTCTACTTCTTTGGGAATGTAGCCTGCGGCGCTGAGCGATTTAAAAGAGTGGATTTCCCCGCGCCGTTGGGCCGGCGACGAGAAAAAAATCAGGCGGCACGTCGTGCTTTAGCCTTTGGTAACGCCTTGGCTTGATTGTCCGCAATTACGCGCTCGATGCTCGCGGCGAACGCGCCACTTTCTTCAAGCGCATCTAAACGCGAACGCAGCGATTGCGCGTGTTGCCTCATTTCCGTTTGCTCCGAGCGCTCCACGCGCGCCCGCGCTTCTTCGCTCGTAATGCCTTGCGCCTCTAGGCTTTTGCCCAAAATCGCCCAATACTCGATCTGCGCGGCAGTGGAGCGGCGAAAGGTTTGCGCAGAGGCTTTGGCCGCGTTCACGAGCGCTGCGGGCAACTTCACCGATTGGAAGTTTGCCGGTTGGGTGAGGGCGGGCGTGGCGGAGCGTGCTTCGGTGTCGATCATGGTGAAACCTCGTTGAACGGACAGTGAAGAGACTGTACTCCAAAACGCGTTATGGCGCAAAGTGGCGCATAAAAAGTATTTATGGCGCATTATGACGCTTCTGGAGAAAAAACCTGCGGCGCAAAACAGGCGTTTTCTGAGAGATATCTCCTAAAAATAGCCGTTTTTACGCCGCAGGTTTGGTGGGTCATTGGCTCAAAAAACGTTGATAGAAAGCGTATCGTTGTCGCGGGCCCGTGCCGTTTCACCCATGACTACTCTTGGATATCATTAATTGTTTTTGGTAGAGACGCTATAGTGCCGGTTCCAAATACCCATCGAGCACATAATTTACTTGTCTAGTTGAGTTCGACGCGGAAGCGGGGGGTTTCATGGGATTTTTATAACTGTATAAAACGACATTGTATAGGCCTGAAACCTAGGCTGCAAGCTACTTTCAGGAGAAAAGCATGTCCAGATTATCCCGCAGCGCCCAGATTAATCCGCAGGTTTTGCGGTATAAATTGCGTTAGGCGTCGAACAATGCAATCGCACTACGTCCAGATTGATCAAAATAGCATCTTGGCGTTCTCTGATCTCTACGTCTCCGTCTTCAATGCCGCACCTTGGAAGGACGGTTGGTCACTCGAAGCTGTGCACGAGCGGTTTCAGTCATTCTCCAAGTACCCGTCGTTCTTTGGTCTTGGCCACATCACGAATGGATTGCCAGATGCACTTGCTTTTGGTTGGAGTGAGCGGTGGGTAAATGGCTGGCACTTTCACCTGAAAGAAATGTGTGTTGCATCTCATGGTCAACGTCAGGGCCTCGGCGGCAAGCTGATCGCGGAGTTGGAGCAACGCCTTCTTCTGCAGGGGATTGGTCGAGTCTTTCTTGAAACGGGGCATTCCGCCCCCGCGAGGGCTTTCTATGAAAAGCATGGCTACCGGCAACTTGCACTTGTCTCCATGGCAAAGGCGATCGACGCCTAACCCTTCCATCGAGGGGCTGACTAAAAGGCTGCGCCTTTTAGTCACCCCTCAGCTCAAACGTTGCGCCGCATAAAATCAATTAACTCTGCTATGACGAAAAAAATCATCGAAACACCCTAGTGATGCATTGAGGATTGGACTAAATCAAAAGTAGGCGGGTTTCGATTCGCATCGTTTGCGCACATGTTGAACCCGCCAGCCCAGCGGCTTGAGGACCGCAATCCAAGCGCAATTGAGGCATTCACCCACGCCACCGCCGAGCCTTACCCCCGCCGCGCCGGTTCCGTCACATGCAAAAACTTCGTATACAAATCCCGTGGCGGCGCGGCGCCCGTTTGGGCCACGAGCCGCCCGACTGCACCGCGGTGGTACGCGCCGTGTGCCAATACATGGTGCAACATCTCCTCGCGCGACATGGTGCCCTTATCGCCATCGGTGAAGGTAAACGAGATAGATTTCGCTAAATCGCTTGCCGAGAGTGTGCCCACGTAATCTTGCCAAGCGCGATCGGTTTCGAGCGTATTCCAGCTCAGCGCTTCGATCGTGGGCGTCTCGGGCGTATTCGTCGCAGTGAATGCGTGTTTTTCAGCGCGCACGTTGGCCATGAAAATTTTGTCCACTGTGTGGATGTGGTTCAAGATGCGCGTTGCCGTATGCTGCGCCTCCGCGTGCGCCGAGGCATCTATGCCAGCCACGGCGTTTAACAGTTCCGCATCGGCCCAGGCTTTGTAATCGAAAAGAGATTTGAGAAGCGTGCTCATGTGTTTTGCGATAAAGAATTAGCGAAAACTAACTATACCTGCGGCGCAAAACAAGCACTTTCTGGCAGTTATCTCCCAAAAAAACAGCGCTTTCCGCGCCGCAGGTATGCAAACCGCCCCCGCTTTACAATGACGACATGACCGACGCCCTCTCCATCGCCACCGCGCGACTCCTCACCCCTTCTAACTTAACCCATGCTTCGCTCGCGCCTTTGATCGGCGAGGCGATGCACTCGGGCGCTGATTTCGCGGATTTATATTTTGAATACCGCGTGATTGAATCGTGGGCGCTTGAAGATGGCATTGTGAAATCGGGCAACTACGCGGTAGATACCGGCGTGGGCGTGCGGGTGATTTCCGGCGAGAAAACAGGTTTTGCCTATAGCGATGAAATCGCCACGCCATCTATTCAAGATGCGATCATGGCTGCGCGCGCGGTGAGCCAGGGTCGGGGCGCCTCGGGTTATGTTCCGCCCACGCAGAAAATCTCGCAAGGCCGCGCGCTTTATGCAGCGCTGAACCCCATCCCCACGATGGACGACGCGGCGAAAGTAGCGCTTCTGCAATCGCTAGACAAACGCTGCCGCGCGGCGGACCCACGGGTGACGCAAGTGATGGCTTCGATTGCGGCGGAATATTTAGTGGTGCTCGTGACCAACTCCGAAGGCACGCTCGCAGCGGACGTGCGCCCGCTCACGCGCATGGGCTTACAAATTGTGATGGAAGAAAATGGCCGCAAAGAAACGGGGCGGGCAGGCGGGGGCGGGCGCTTTGAGCTCTCCGGTTTTGATGAATCGCGCATTCAAAAATTTATTGAAGATGCCCTGCGCGGCGCGCGCGTGAATTTAGAAGCAAAGCCTGCGCCCGCGGGCGTGATGCCTGTGGTGCTCGGGCCTGGTTGGCCAGGCATTTTGTTGCACGAAGCCATTGGCCACGGTCTCGAAGGCGATTTCAACCGTAAAGAAACCTCCGCTTTCGCAGGCAAAATCGGTCAACGCGTGGCCTCGAAAGGCGTAACCGTGGTAGACGACGGCACGCTGCCGGGTCGCCGGGGTTCGCTCAATCTGGATGACGAAGGCGCAGTCAGCCAAAACACCGTGTTAATAGAAGATGGCATTTTGAAAGGCTACTTGCAAGACAGCCACAACGCGCGCTTGATGAAAACGAAATCCACCGGCAATGGCCGCCGCGAAAGCTACGCCGCGCTGCCCATGCCCCGCATGACCAACACCTACATGTTGGCTGGGAAAGACGACCCCGCAGAAATTATCGCCAGCGTAAAAGATGGCATTTACGCCGTAAATTTCGGTGGCGGGCAAGTGGACATCACCAACGGCAAATTCACCTTCTCGATGGACGAAGCCTACCGCATCGAAAACGGCAAAATCACCTACCCCGTAAAAGGTGCAACCCTCATCGGCAACGGCCCCGATGCGCTCACCCGCGTCTCCATGATTGGCAACGATTTGGGGATTGATGGCGGCATCGGCGTATGCGGCAAAGATGGGCAGAGCGTGCCGGTGGGTGTGGGTCAGCCAACACTTCGGATTGATGGGATTACGGTGGGGGGGACGGGCTGATTTGATCTTAAAAAACAGTCAATACTTGCGGCGCAAATTGGCCTATTTTCAGCAACTATCTCCCAAAAAAAAAGAGCGTGTTTTGCGCTGCACGTGTTTCTTGTTTTCATTCCTTAATTTGCCATGCAGTCTAGAACTCAGATTAAACGTGATGCGTCCATTATGGTTATCTGCGATCCCTAATCTAGTTGAATTATCATATGAACGTACAACAGACTAGCTTCGAAACTCCGGAGCCATTGCCTTGGCCGCGAAAGGGCGATGAACTATTCGCGGATAGTGGATCTGCCTGCTATATGGATACGAGTCGATCAGGATTTACCGAAATTCGCATTTTGGCTTCTGGATACAAAGATGCCGGAGATGCACTTGCACGCGAACAAAACTCGCAATTTCACAACGATGCCTTGGTTTACCCAATGCTTTTTTGTTACCGGCAATATTTGGAATTGAGTATTAAAGCACTCACCGTCCTGGTCAATCGCGCGCAGGAGTCTGAAGAAGGTTTTCCACGGAGTCATAATTTAAAAAAACTGTGGTCTCCAATCCGGGATCCGCTTTTTAATGAGATCGAGCAATCGGAAAAAGAGGCTTTCGAAATTGTGGAGGGAATCATTCGTCAATTTCACGAAATTGACCCGAGGTCGCATGGTTTTCGCTACCCCAGCAAGGTCAAGCAATTTAATTTTGAACCCAGCCATACGACTGAAGTGATGAATCGAGTTGCAACCTTTATTGAGTCGTTGGGCGACTTTTTGGAAAATTCAATAAGAAACCGAGACGGATAAAGCACTCAACATAAATTGGCGCAATAGCAACACTAGGGAACGCACCCAATGCTGTTCCCTTAAAGGTTTTCTGAGTTTGCAAAATGAAGTTTCTAGAGATTTCCACCTGTGAAATCGATGTGCAAATCGTCGATTTCATGCATTCCAAAATGCTAAATGAACAGCATTGGGAACGCACCACGCTTATTTTGAAAATGTGAGTTACCGCTCGTACCATTTCTACCCCTAACCCCAGCTTGCTCGCGTACGTGTATCCGCATCAGCTAGAGGCAGCCAAAAATCCAGTCATTTCTCGGGAGATATCTCCTGAAAATCGGCTTTTTTACGCCGCAGGTATTAGATATCCACAACCTGCCCAATTGCAGGCGTAACCGTTTTCCAGCCCAATTCGGTTGCAATGGCTTTTCCAAAATCAACCATCACCGCAGGGTCACCGTGTACTAAATACGTGACGGGCGGGGCTTGCTTGATGCCGCGCATGAAGGAGATTAAACCCGGTTGGTCGGCGTGGGCGGAGAGGGCGCCGAGTTTGTACACCTGCGCACGCACGGAGATTTCTTGGCGCATGATTTTTACGCTGGGCGTTTTATCAATGATCGCGCGCCCGAGTGTGCCTTCGCCTTGGTAGCCTGCGAACACGATGGAGCTCTCAGAGCGGCCTAGGTTGTGAAGCAAATGATGGCGGATGCGCCCGGCTTCGCACATGCCGCTTCCGGCCATGATGAGCGCGCCGGTTTTGATTGCGTTGATCGCGCGGGAATCAGCGGGCGTGGCGGAGTAATTCACCTTGAGCGGTATTTTCCCCGCGCGCCAGGCGGCGATGAGCGCTTGCGATTCAGCGTCGGTGTCGCGCATAAATTTCCAGGTAATTTCCGTGGCTTTTTCTGCGAGGGGCGAATCGATAAATACTTGCGGGGGATTTTTAATCTTGCCTTGGTTCACTAAATCTAGCAACACAATCATGAGCTCTTGCGTGCGCCCGAGGGCGAAGGCCGGGATGATGACGTTGCCGCCATTCGTGTGTGCCCGCTCGATGGCTTCTACCAATTGCCCGCGCGTTTCTTCCATCGTGCGGTGTTTGCGATTGCCGTAGGTACTTTCGATAAGCAGCACATCCGCTGCTGGGGGCGAAACGGGGTCGGGCACCAAAATTCGGTTGGGCGAGCCTACGTCGCCCGAGAACACAATTCGCTTCGAAACGCTGCCATGCGAAACCAGCGTATCGAAGCTGGCCGAGCCTAAGATGTGTCCGGTGTTGCGCAGCGTAACCGTTACGTTTTTGTGCAGCGCCGTGGGCGTATCCCATTCCACAGCCGTGAGCTGGGCGATACATTCGCGCGCTTGCTCAACGCTATAGAGAGGGGCTAGTTCAGGTAACTTTTCGTTGCGTTCGCGTGAGCGTTTGTTGCGATCAAAGGCATCTTTTTCTTGAATGCGCGCGCTATCTTCCAACATGATTTTTACTAGCGCACACGTCGCCGGGCTGCCGTAAATCGGGCCCTTGAAGCCGAATGCAGTCAGCCGGGGCAGTAAGCCGCAATGGTCGATGTGGGCATGGGTCACCATCGCGAAATCGAGCGCTTTCACATCGAACGATAGCGCGCTGCGGTTTTTTGCGTCCGCCTCACGCCCGCCTTGAAACATGCCGCAATCGACTAAGAAACGTACATCCGGCGTTTGCACCATATACGATGAGCCGGTGACTTCGCCCGCTGCGCCTAAAAAGGTAAGTGAAATATTGGATTGCGACATGGTGTGACCTTTAAATGAAAACATCACGACCAGTTTACGCAGATAGCGTGAGCGTGCGCGGGAGCCTGGCGACCGACCACGCCCGCGCGCAGTGGGCCCAAAACTCGGGCAGCGTGGTGGCGCTAGTTGGGCTAATTTGATTGAGTGCGCGCCAGGCGACCAGGAGCGTTGCCAGCGGCGCATCCACTCCCAAAGCGGGCGCGAGCGTTTGCTTAGATAATTTTTCACCCCGCCCATTTACCGCAACCGGAATGTGCAAATACGAAGGCACGGGGAGTCTAAGCAATCGCTGAAGGTAAATTTGGCGCGCGGTTGAACTCAATAAATCGGCGCCGCGCACAATGTGGGTCATCCCCTGCGCGGCATCATCAACCACCACGGCTAATTGATACGCAAACAGGCCATCACTACGCTTGACGATGAACGCGCCGACCTCGGTGGCTAAGTGTTGCGATTGCGCTCCGAGGTGTTGGTCGTGCCACGAAATAGTCTCGTTTGGCACTTGAATGCGTACTGCAATTCCGCTCCCTCCACCCGGTTGAGGGAGCGGGGGTGCGGCCTCGGACTTTACGCTTTCTAAATCCGCCTGTTTGAGCGCTACGCCTACTGAAAGAAACACTGCCAATTCACCGCCCCCACCCCAACCCTCCCCCGCTGCGGGAGGGAGTCCGAGCGTGTGCGCGCAACACGTCCCAAGATACAACCGCTCGCCGCTTACATTTTGTGGATGGTTTTCAAGCATTTTCCGGGTGCAAGTGCAGGCGAACAAGGCACCCGAAGATGCAAGCGTTTCCAGCGCATTTTCATAAAAACCTTTGCGCTCGCTTTGCACCACCACTTCGCCATCCCAGCGAAATCCATACGCGGTAAGTGTTTGCAAAATATGGGCTGCGGCCATCGGTTGCGAGCGTGGTTCGTCTACATCTTCCATCCGCACAAGCCAACGGCCTTGATGGGCCAACGCATCGGCGTAGCTGGCTGTAGCCGCTAAAAGCGAGCCGAAATGTAGTGGGCCGGTGGGCGAGGGGGCGAATCTACCGACGTATTTTTCAGCCACGGGCGTGGTCACTATCGCGGCAGTTCTACCAGCGTGGAGTTGCTATACGACCATCGGCTTCGCAGAACATTTAAAACCATATCGGAGTATTCGGTGCGGCCCAAACTGCCGTTGTAGCGGGCGAGGGCCCGGGCGATATCGCCATTTTCCCGATCAAGATAGTGCCGCAAGATGATGCAGCCGTAGCGCAGGTTAGTGCGCAAATGGTAGAGATTGTGATCCCCCGGCGCGCCGATTAACTTCACCCAAAACGGCATCACCTGCATATAGCCTTGCGCCCCCACGATACTCGTTGCGTATTTGCGAAACGCGCTTTCAACTTGAATAACCGATAGCACCAATTGTGGATCAAGCCCCGCGCGGCTGGCCTCGTAGTGCACGGTGGTTAAAAATTCGCGCGGGCTTTCCACTTGCGGGCGCTCCTTCGGCAAACGACCGCTCATGTCGTTCAACCAGCGGTCGGCTTCGCTTGGGTTGTCGATCATCAAGCGCGGCGCGGCCCGATCGCTCACCGCCCGACTCAGCGCGGCCACAACGGAAGCAGATAGCCGCTCTTCCGCTTGATTGCCCGCCTGTGCATCCCAAAATACCTGCGGCGTAAAAAACGCCAAGACTAGCCAATATCTCCCCAAAAAGCGCCTTATTTTCATGCTCGCCCTACGAGCCGTTTGAGCGAGAGCCACTGTTGCGAGAGGATTGTTTCGCCATATTGCCGCCCGCTCAGTTGGTCCCGCACGCCTGTGCGCGGGTAAATGTTGCGCAAATTAGCCGTTCTGAACAGCACATCCCAAACTGCGAACACCGAAGCAAAATTGCAGCCGTGATGTTTGCCTTCGTGCCCAATACCAATCGCGTGGTGCACCCGATGAAATTGCGGGCTTACGATCAATTTCCCAACTACATTGCCAAACGATAGTTGAACGTTTGCATGCGATAGCGATTGAACAAAACGCACCACGTAACCTGCGAATAAAAAGGACATTTCGCGTCCTGTGCCAATCAGTAACCCCACGCCTGCAAGCAAGAGCGCGTAGTACACGTAGCTCAAAATGTGTTCCCGAGCATCAGACCAAAACGTCATGTGTTGTTGGCTATGGTGAATCGCATGCAACTCCCAAAGTGGCTTGAATCTATGCTGCCAGCGATGCAGCCAATACATCGCGAAATCAATGATGACGATGTAGACCAGAAACGCGAGAAAGGGTGATTCGTTCAATATTGGGATTGAATCTTCCAATGAAAACGGAACGAAACCAAAGTCGCGCAGGCTGGCATCGAGCGGGTCGAACAACAAAATCAACACCGCAGCCGGGATGAGCGGGAGCAAGCCAAGCTGGGCCAGCGCGGTGTAGCCGATGTCGTTGCGCACGGCGGCGGCGTTCGGGGCAGGCTCAACCGGCTTCCAACGTTCAAGGGGCGAAATTAACACCACTAACGCAAGCATGAAGCCAATACCGAGCAGCCCGACGTAGATGAACTGATACGCTTGCTCAGAGAGTGCCATCAAGCCGAGTGCGTGCAGCGCGGGAAGCGCTAATGTTTCTTGAATCCAAGCAGCAAGCGAATTAATCATCGGTAAATGTTATCTACGTCGCAATTTATTAGGAATGGTGTCAAAGCAAAAGCCTTTTGCTTGCAACCCAGTGAGCAGTGGATCGAGCATCGGCCAGAAGGCTTCTTTGCGGAACCAAATGCCTAAGTGCATCATCATCACGTCGCCATCGCGTAGATTATTGAGCGCTTTGGCTAGAAGTGCTTGATTTGGGTAGGCTTCACTGGGCAATTCGTCGCCCAAAAACCCTGCGTCGGACCAATGAATATGGGTGTAGCCGCATTGCTTTGCGTACTCGAGCGTGCGCGGCGTGGTGCGTCCGCCGGGCGCGCGCCAAATCGCATCTACGCCGCGTCCGGTCATGGCCTTCAATGCATTGTTAGGTTTTTCAAGTTCTTCGCAGAGCTGGGCTTTAGTGAGCGTTTCACCGTCTTTTTTGCCCCAAGGTACGTAGCGCACCTTATCGGCATCCACATCACCGCGAAAATACCAATGTCGCCAGGTGTGCGTGCCAAACGCGTGGCCTTCGTCGGTCAAGCGCTTCCAAAACGGTGTCCAGCTCGGGTCAAGCGTCATGTCTCCGCGCGCGGTTTTTTCGTTAGCGATGAAGAAGGTTGCTTTGACGTTGTTTTTTTTGAGCACATCCGCGATTTCGGTCGCGGGCGCCATGTTGCCGGTGTCAATAGTTAGATAAAGCGTGCCTTTGCAGGATTGGGCGCTAGCGGTACTCACGCATAAAAGCGAAAGCAGGAACAATCGAATAATGCTCCCTCTCCCTGGGGGAGAGGGCTGGGGAGAGGGTGGCGGCGCTGCAAATCCAAATTGATACACGAAGAAAACGTTTGAGTTTAGGGCGTGCGAAAGTAAAAGGTGACTTAACCATCCTCTCCCTAACCCTCCCCGCCAGCGGGAGGGGACTAAATTTAGTCTCATTTTCTTGCCGCGTGGGAGCGGAAATAAATGCCGTGGGGCGAGCGCCCGACGCTGATTTGCGCGATGATTTTCTTTTGCTCTAAATCCACTACGCCTACTTTCTGTAACCAGCGCTGGGTGACCCAAGCTTGCTTGCCATCGGCGGTAATCTCCATGCAATCCGGGCCGCCCGGCACTTTAATGGAATCGCCTACTTCTAGTTTTTGATAGTCAACGAAGGTAATCGTTCCTGATACCCGATTGGAGACTAACACCCTCTTGCCATCGCCCACGGGGAACACGTTGTGCGCGCCATCCCCTGTCACCAATTTCTTCACCGTTTTTTGCGTGACAGGATCGATAACTTCTACAAAGTTTTCACCCATAATCCCTACGAACACATATTTGTTATCCGGTGAAATCCAAATGCCGGCGGGCGTTTTACCCACAGGTTTACGCCACGCTACATCCATTTTTGTCAGATCAATGGCCGCGATTTCATTGCTTTCTTGTAGCGTGACGTACGCAAATTTGCTATCTGGGCTCACCGCTACGTGGCTCGGCGCTTTTGAAAGCGTGAAGCGCTTAACCAATTTGTAGTCCGGCATGGAATACACATCTACAAAATCAATACGAATAGAGATGGACAAAAAATATTTTCCATCTGGTGAATACGCGAGTTGGTACGGATCGCTAATCTTAGGAATCCGTCGCTTTACTTCGCCCGTTGTAGGGTTCATAAACACCAAATCGTTTGAAGCGGCGTTGGCTACGACTAATTCTTCCTCGTTTAGCGTTGGGATTAAGTGGTGTGGCTCGCGCCCAATGGGGAAGCGCTTGGTTTCCTTCATAGTGGCTTTATCGATGAGTGAAATGGTGCCTTCGCCGGAATTCAACACCACGACGACCTCCGCCCGTGCCCAGAGGGAGACGCAACAAAAAAACAGTGCAAAAACAATACGCATGTGGTTTCAACGCTTTTGATTAACCCTAAGTTTACGAGGGTGAAGCGGGAAGCTAATTACAATAAAAAAATGTTTGAACGTTCTAAAGAAGATATTGCGGCCATTCGCGCGCGTGACCCTGCAGCCCGCAGCGCGCTGGATGTGATTTTTTCCTATCCAGGCTTCCATGCAATACGCTTGCATCGGGTGGCGCAGGGCTTGTGGGTTAACGGCTGGAAGAGCACCGCCCGTTTCGTCTCCCACCTAGGCCGCGTAACCACCGGCATTGAAATCCACCCCGGGGCGATGATTGGCAGACGCGTATTTTTTGACCACGGCATGGGCATCGTGATCGGCGAAACCGCCGAAATAGGCGACGATTGCACCATTTATCAAGGCGTAACGCTGGGGGGTACGTCCCTCGGGCGGGGCATCAAGCGCCATCCCACGCTGGAGCGGGGCGTGATTATTAGCGCTGGCGCCAAAGTGTTGGGTGGATTTACGATTGGCGAAGGCGCGCGCGTCGGCGCAAATGCGGTTTTGCTCAAATCAGTGCCCGCAGGCGCAACCGCCGTAGGCATTCCTGCCCGCATCGTTGAGCAAAGCGCACAAGTGAAATCGGGCGAAGAAGCGTTTAGCGCGTACGGCATCAGCCCCGATATGGACGATCCGGTGAACATTGCGTTACGCAAAATGATCGACCACATCACGCAAGCGGAAGCCCGCATCGAAGCGCTCACGGCCACGCTTAAAAAACACGGTATCGAATGCGAAACCGCAGATTGTTTGCCCGAAGAGTTAGCTGCTGTGCGCAAAACGGTTGAAAAAGGTTGAGTTCGACGTAACCACTGCCGTCGGAAAGCACGTTTTTTGGGGAAATATTACTCGGTTAAGAAAATGTGGCCAAACTTTGAACGAGAGAGGAGCGCTAGATGCGTTCCCTCCCCGAGCGGGGGAGGGCTAGGGTGGAGGAGCAGCGGGCAGGAAGACACTGAGCCGCCCACTGAAACACCGCCGAAGCCAACGCCATGAAGCCCGCGCTCGCGCCCAACGAACAGGCTCTGCTTGCCTTCTCCCCGCACCCTTTTAGTAGGTCAAGGTCAACTTCATCGTAGTAGCGCAAGCTTCCGAGCCGCTAGTGACTAAAAATACCCGATCAAGACCAGGCGGCGCGAGGGCGGCGATGCGTTCGGCAAGGCGAAAAGCCCCCAGTGTTCAACTTGAAAGTTCGATGCGAAATCAAGCACGTCACTTTGCGCTTTTATCGCCTCCGAATATTTAGATGCCGACGCCCCGCGCCTACGCACCACTAGCCCGACGCGGCTTTGAAATCCCGATTCAGGGTAAGGGGTATCCAAAAAACCTCGGGTATAGACATTTTTTTCAATAATTTTGAGTGGCGATTACGCTTTCAAAAAAATATTTTGAGTGGAACGGCAAAGCGCGCTCCATGGGAGAGATCGATTTTTTTGTGGCTGCTCATCGCACTCACCGTGCATTGCATTGAGCAAGTGCTAGATCTACTATTTATTCAAGCGAACAAATCTCACACTAAGTGAGAAGCGCGAACAACCGGAGATCACAATCATGTTAATTTTGGAGAAATTGATTCAGATTAAAGATTTACACGAAGCTGCGCTTTTTCAAATGTCAGGTGTTCATTCTGTGGGCATCGGAAAAAAAACGGTTGCTGGAAAAGAAACCGATGACTTTGCAATTGTGGTGTTCGTTATTCAAAAACGCGAGCTCGCAACGCTTCGTGCCGAAGACATAGTGCCCGCGCTTCTCGAGGGCATTCCAACCGATGTGATCGAGCATCCTGGGTTCGAACTCGCAGCGTTTGTTCGGTCGATGGCCAGCGTCGATAACCGTGCGCAGCGGCCACTGGTGGGAGGCTGCGCCGTGTCGGCAGATCCCGCGCCATACACCCCGCCGCCGGGAAGCACTTTGGTCGGAACGCTGGGCGGCTTCGCGTCCACGAACAACGATCCGCCGATGTTTCAGTTCTCCGTTGGCGTGTCTAACAATCACGTTCTGGGTCAACATACCGAGCCGCATCGGGTCAACGTGCTGCAACCTGCCAACGGTCCGCGCGTTTCGCAGGTCACGATGTCGGTGTACGACCCAGATTTGGGGGTCGATGCAGCAGGATTTAGTGGTTTAGTCAATGGCATTAACTATAACGCGACGGTGCTCGATCTGGGGACGGTGACCGGAAGCTACGATGTTGGACTCAGCGACGTCGGCAAAACCGTATTTAAACGAGGCATCACCACGGCGCTCACGCAAGGCGTTTTGAAAGTGTTGGATCAAGGAGTGCAGTTAACCAACCCGTTTACCAATCAGCCGGTAGTTTTTAAGCACCAAATGTTTATTGAAGGTGCGTTTGCCGATCACGGTGATTCGGGCTCGTTTATCTTGTTGCCGGACCCTGCAGGCCCAGGGCTTTACCTTGTAATCGGACTATTGATGGCAAAAGGGCTGGGAGACGGCCCCGTTTCCGGCGCGGCCAACCAAATTGGAATCGTGCAGCGCGCATTGGGCATCACGTTTCCTGCGCCCCCGTTGACGTAAAGCCCATCGGCCTAGCGTGCTGTACCAAAAGCCTACACGCTAGGCCCTCCTCCTAACGACGCATGGCCTGCCGAAGAGATAAATCGGACTGTTTGCGTGTGTCAGATTCGATGACCAAATCAGGGATGTGATTGAACGCGATGCGCATGGGGGCCGCGTGCAACGCTTTATGGGCACCACCGTAGTAAATCGTGTTCTTGCCGAACTTGAGGTTCAGTGCATCAAGCGCGCGGTCAAGTTGCTCGCGGCCAGCGAGCGTTTTGGTAAATGACGGGGCTTGGGATTCACTTTCCAAGCCGCAAAGCCGCGCGTCGGCCACGATTTCCATTTGCGGTGCAAACAGCGAACGGGTAACCCCTGCGAGCGGGGCGAGTCCGCCTAGGGCCATGCCGATTTGAACGGGCGCACCGGAGCGCACCGCCCGCAGTTGCTGCGATTGGGCAAGAAGCCCATCCACCGCGCCTAAAAATACCCGCGTATCGTCGGTGCCATCAAGCGGAAGCCGCGCATCCCATTTCATGCCGTCGCGCATTTTCATGGAAACGCTAATGGTGTTCGCTACAAGACCATAGTGGCGAAGCCGCATCGCTGCTTTTTGGGTAAGCCGGGAATACACCGAAACGGCAGCGAGGTGGGTGCGCAAATTGGGGGCGAGAACGTGTGAGTGGCTAATGCTGGCTTTTTGCGTGGGTGCACGCTCAATATCCTCACCGCGCAGCTTGGCCCACATCCGCTCGCCTTCAACGCCACCCCAGGCCTTACGCAGCGTAGGCAAATCGGCACTGGTCAGCGCGTGCACCGTGCCGATACCGTTAGCCAGAAGCCGTTCGTGCATTTTCTTGCCAATGCCTACAAAGTCGGTTAGCTTGAGCCGCAATAGCGCGTCGGGTAAATCCTGGGTTTCGATTACCACCAAACCATCGGGCTTCATCATATCGCTCGCGGTTTTGGCTAAAAACTCGTTTGGCGCAATGCCGATGGAGCATTTCATCCACTCGCCCACGCCCGCCACCGCCGCTTTGATTTCACGCGCCAATTGCTCGGCCTTGGCCCGTCCGCGATCAGAGCCTGAGAGCCGGATCCACATTTCGTCTACCGAATTGACCGAGACGATCGGCGCGCAAGCTTCCACCGCCGCAATGAGCTTATGATGCCATTCAACATAGAGCTCCGGGCGAGATTCGATGAAGGTAATGCGAGGACATAGATGCCGAGCATCGGATACCCGCGTACCGGTTTTTACGCCAAAATATTTGGCCTCTACGCTGGCTGCAATGCAAGAAGTGGTATCGACCAAACTGGGCACTACTGCTACGGGTTTGCCCCGCAAATGCGGACGCAGCTGCTGCTCCACGGAGGCGAAATAGCTATTGAAATCGAGATAGAGGGCGCGAAGCATGTGTACAAATATACAGTACACTTCGCCTCTACGCAAAGCGTATGCACAATCCCACCAGATACCGCGCCTCGTAGAACCGCAAAAATACGTTTTTTTCTGGGAGATAAATGCGAAAAGATGCCGTTTTTACGCCGCAGGTATTTTCCGTAAAAGGGTAAAAACGTAACGATGAACCCACTCAAACTTACGCTCGAGCAAGCCCGTAACGTACAACTCGCAACCTTGGGGCTGCTTACTCCGCCTAAAAAAGTGGCAAAAAAATCGGATGTATTGCGCGCGATTCGCGCAATGCATGTTTTGCAGATTGACACCATTAGCGTGGTTGCTCGCAGCCCATATTTTGTGCTTTGGAGCCGTCTGGGTGCGTATGAGCCGACGTGGCTTGATGCGCTGCTGGCTGAGGGCGCAATTTTTGAATATTGGGCCCACGCCGCGTGTTTTATTCCTACTGAAGATTACCCGCTTTACCGCTACAACATGCGCGAGCTGGCGCTCACGGGCTCAAAGCGCACGGCTGAGCGCTTGGTCACGCACGCGCGGGAACTCAAAACCATGCTCGTGCACATCCGCAAAATTGGTCCGGTGCGCACGCTCGATTTCGAGCGACCCGAGGGTGCAAAAGGCAACGGTTGGTGGGATTGGAAGCCCGAAAAAGTACTGCTCGAAACGCTTTTTACTGCGGGCGAACTGATGGTTACACGCCGAGAGCAATTTCACCGGATCTACGATTTGCGCGAGCGGGTGCTTCCGAAAACTTTACTAAACGACGACAACGCCCTCACGCGTGACGAAGTAGAGTTGGAGTGGACCGTAAAAGCGGTGCACGCACTCGGCATTGCGACTCCGCGTTGGATTGGAGATTACTTTCGCCATGCCGGGCGCGTGCCCAGCCCGCGCCCTGAAGCACTGCTAGAACCGGGAGAACTTGTAAAGATCGAAGTGGAAGGGCTGAACGCACCCGCCTACGCCACCCAAAAAAATCTCCCGCTCATTCGCAAAGCGGCCGGAGGCGAACTAAATGCTACGCACACCACGCTCCTTTCGCCTTTCGACCCACTCGTGTGGGATCGCGAACGTGCGCTCGCACTGTTCAATTTTGACTACCGCATCGAGTGCTACACGCCAGCGGCCAAGCGTAAGTATGGCTATTTCACGTTGCCCATTTTGCGTCGAGGTGCGATTATTGGGCGGGTGGACGCGAAAGCCCATCGGCGCGAAGGCGTGTTTGAAATTGTGTGTTTAACGCTGGAGCCTGGCGTAAAAGTGGAGCAGGGCATGGTGTTAGATGTAGCCCACGCCATCGCCCAGTGCGCGCGCTGGCACGAAACGCCGGCGGTACGGGTTACCAAAACCCGACCTGCCGGCTTCGCGCCCACGTTGCGCAAAGCATTGCCTTAAAGAAAGAATGCGATATCGATCTCAATACCTGCGGCGTAAAAAAAGCGCGTTTGGAGATTTATCTTCCAGAAAATGCCGTTTTTTCGAACGCAATCGAAGGCACCCAAGGGGGCTCGCACCGCGCGGGATCGATTGGCGCAACAAAACACCGGTCCATCGCATTGCGCGACTAACCGCTCGGAAAGTGGGCTATCGTCTACCTATCCACTCACCAACCAGCGACTAACATGTCTGTAAAACTCATCACCGAAATTCTCCGCCAAACGCCTCTTTGGGTTTGGGCAATCTTGATCGCGCTACTCGCGATTGGGCTCTCGCAATGTCGGGATCGCGTGGTAAAGCCCTTCACCGTAATGATTGCACCTCTGGTGTTTTTGGTGATTGGCGCACTGGCCTCCGCCCGTGCGGGCAGCACGTTTGTGGTCTGGGGCATCACCCTGGCGATCGCCACCGCCATTGCGATTCGCGCGTTTCCGCTTCCCTCGGGCGCGCGGTTCGATGCAAAGGCAGGAAGGCTTTTCGTTCCCGGCAGTGCGATACCACTCGTTAGCATGATGACGATCTTCCTCATCAATTACGTCATAAACGTCATCTTCGCCATGTTTCCGGAGGTGGCCGGAAGAGATGAAGTGCGCTTTGGCGTAGCCATCGTGTTGGCCTGCATTACCGGCGGGTATCTCGGGCGAGCGGTGCGATTGCTGCGGCTGCGGGGTTAGAAAACACTTTTTTTAAGGAGATAACTTTAAATAAAGGTACCTATTGCGCCGCAGGTTTTCCGCATTGTCCCGCCATGGGAAAGCCCTTGTTGCACCGCACCAATACGTTCTCAAAACCCCGTAAAATCCGCGCTATAGGATATTCAACCCTCAACTCAAGGCTCCCATGCGCGCAGTGATCCCGTTTCGTGAACTCCGAATGACTGATGTGGAAGAGGTGGGCGGGAAAAACGCTTCGCTGGGCGAAATGATTTCTCAGCTCGACGCAAAGGGCATTCGCGTTCCAGATGGGTTTGCGACGACCGCGGATGCGTTCCGAGACTTCATTTCCACAAGTGGGCTCACCGAAAAAATATCGAAACGCTTGGCTGCCTTGGATGTCGAAGACGTGCGGGAATTAGCAGTAGCCGGGGCGGAAATACGCGCTTGGGTGGAGAACGCCACGCTTACGCCCGCGCTGGATACGGCCGTGCGCGAGGCGTACAAGCAAATGGAAGCCACGTTTACTGGCAGCGGCCCGATGCAAGTGGCGGTGCGCTCCTCGGCCACCGCCGAAGATTTACCGGATGCTTCGTTTGCCGGGCAACAAGAAACGTTTTTGAACATCAGCGGCGCGGACAACGTGCTTGCCGCGATGAAAAAAGTGTTCGCCTCGCTCTACAACGACCGCGCGATCGCGTATCGCGTACACAAAAATTTCGCCCACGATGTGGTGGCGCTCTCGGCCGGTGTGCAGCGCATGGTGCGCTCCGATTTAGGCGCGGCAGGCGTGCTGTTTACGATTGATACGGAATCGGGCTTCGATCAAGTCGTGTTCATTACCTCCAGCTACGGCTTGGGCGAAACGGTGGTGCAGGGCGCGGTAAACCCCGATGAGTTTTATGTGTACAAGCCCAATATTGCCTCGGGCAAGCCTGCGATATTGCGCAAAAACTTAGGCAGCAAAGCCATCAAAATGATTTTTGCCGACGCGATGAGCCCCGGGCGCAGCGTGAAAACGGTGGACGTCTCAGCAGCCCAATCCGCGCAGTTTTCCATCACCGACGCAGAGGTAGCAGAGCTCGCCCGCTACGCTAGCATTATTGAAAAACACTATGGCCGCCCGATGGATATTGAGTGGGGCCGCGATGGAAACGACGGCAAGCTCTACATTTTGCAGGCGCGGCCTGAGACGGTGAAATCGCAGGAGAAATTATCAGGAAATGCGGGGCAAAACCTCACGCGTTACCAATTGAGAGGCAGCGCAGATGTGCTCGCCAGTGGCCGCGCAATCGGGCAAAAAATCGGTACGGGCGTGGTGCGGCTGGTGAAGCACTCCAGCGAAATGGAAAGCGTAAAACCGGGCGATATTTTGGTCACCGACATGACCGACCCCGATTGGGAGCCGGTGATGAAACGTGCCGCAGCCATCGTAACCAATCGTGGCGGACGCACTTGCCACGCGGCCATCATTGCGCGTGAGTTAGGCGTGCCAGCGATTGTGGGCTGCGGCGATGCCACGCAAATTTTGAAAGAAGGCCAGCACGTCACAGTCAGTTGCGCCGAGGGCGATACGGGCAAAGTGTATTCAGGCAACGTGCCGTTCGAAGTGATTAACGTGGCGATGGACAAAATGCCGCCTTCGCCCGTGAAACTCATGATGAACGTGGGTAACCCCGAGCTCGCGTTTGAATTTTGTCAATTACCCAACGAAGGCGTGGGATTGGCGCGGCTCGAGTTCATCATCAACCGCAATGTAGGCATTCACCCGAAAGCCCTGCTCGATTGCCCGAATGTTGCGCCCGAACTCAAGGCCCAAATCGACGCGCGCATCGGCGGCTACGCGGACGCGAAAGAATATTTCGTGGCGAAAGTAACGGAAGGTGTGGCGACCATTGCGGCAGCCTTTGCGCCGAAAAAAGTGATCGTGCGCATGAGTGATTTCAAATCGAACGAATACGCCAATTTAATCGGTGGCCCGGCCTACGAGCCGCACGAAGAAAACCCGATGTTAGGCTTCCGTGGCGCATCGCGTTACGCGTCGGCGGAGTTCTCCGATTGCTTCGCGCTCGAATGCGCCGCGATGAAGCGCGTTCGCGAAACGATGGGATTCGCGAACGTAGAGTTGATGATTCCGTTCGTGCGCACGATCAACGAAGCCAAAGCCGTCATCGAAGCGCTCGCTAAGCATGGATTGAAGCGTGGCGAAAACGGATTGCGCATCATCATGATGTGCGAAATCCCCTCCAACCCAATTTTGGCGGATCAATTTTTAGAGCTCATTGATGGCTTCTCGATTGGCTCCAACGACATGACGCAACTCACGCTGGGCGTGGATCGCGATTCCGGCGGACCCATCGCGTCGACCTTCGATGAACGCAACGACGCGGTCAAGGCCATGCTGTCGATGGCGATCACCGCCTGCCAGCGGCAGGGCAAGTACGTGGGCATCTGCGGCCAGGGGCCATCCGACCATCCGGATCTCGCGCAATTGCTGGTGGAGCAGGGCATCGAGAGCATGTCGCTCAATCCCGATACCGTCATTGCCACGTGGCTCGCGTTGTCGAAGGGGGCACCCAAGCCCGCCTAGCTTCAGCCGAATGGCTGATCGCCGCCGTCGCAGGACCGGCGTCCAATGGGCGGCATGGTCCTTCCGCCCGCCGTCATCGTCGTCCCCGGCGCTTCCCGCCGCGCAGGCGTGCTGCTGGGCTTGATGGCCGTGGCCACCGCGGCTGTCGTGGTGGCC